>CAZLGY010000078.1:3566-10405 GCA_964559165.1 uncultured Chryseobacterium sp. | reverse complement strand
CCATTCGCGAACCTGCTCCTCTGCTGCCGGATCGCCCACCAGGGTACCGATGGCACCCCTGCCCGCACGCACGTCGGTCATCACGGACTCCACACTGGCACTGGCGTGACGGGCGTGCCCTGCGGCCTGGCGGAGGTCGTCCAGTGAGGCCCGCAGGTCATCGGACAAGGTGGTATCGGACAACAGGTGCACCAGGCTGCCCGGGGTGTTCAATCTCCGGGAGAGCACCCGCAGGTCATCGGTGATCGCTGCGAGGTTCGCGTTCGTGCGGTCGAGGGTGCGCATCATCAGGTCCGTGTCCAGCGGCACGGAAGAACGCAGCACCACGCCATCCTGCACGGTGGCGCCCGCTCCTTCACCGGGACCTATGTTCACCAGCTTGTTGCCCATGAGGCCGTCGCTGCCGAGGCTGGCGATGGCATTGTCCCTGATGTGCACCGCCTCCTCCATGCGCACGGCCATCTCCACCAGCACGGCCGTATCGCTGATGATGGTGATCCGCTTGACCGTACCCACGTTGATACCGGCGTAGCGCACGTTGTTGCCCGGCCGCAGCCCCCCCACCTGCTGGAAGGTGGTGCTCACGGTGATGTTGCGGCTGAACAGGTCCTGCTTGCTGCCCAGCATGTACAGGCCGATGATGAGCAGTGCGGTGCCCGCGAGCACGAAAAGGCCGAGGCGGATATGGTCGCTGTTGTTGTTGGCCATTCACATGAAGATAAAGAACTGCCGGACGACCGGGTCGGTGGAGGCCAGCAGGTCCTGGTAGGTACCCTCGACATGGTTGCGACCGTCGTAGAGCACGGCGATGCGGTCCGCGGCGAGTTTGGCCACGTTGAGGTCGTGCGAAATGATGATCGAGGACGTGTTGTAGGTGCGCTGCAACTGGAGGATGAGTTCCACGATCTCCTTGCCCGTGATGGGATCAAGGCCGGTGGTGGGCTCGTCGTACAGCATGATCTCCGGCTTGAGGATGAGGGTACGGGCGAGCCCGATGCGGCGCCGCATGCCGCCGGAGAGTTCGGAGGGGTACATGGCGCGGGTGTGTGCGAGCCCCACCGCGTTGAGGACCTCCTCCACCAGCGCATCGGTGCGTTCCTGTGACTGCGACAACCAGTGGCGGCGCAGCGGGAACTCCAGGTTCTCCTGCACGGTCATCGAATCGTATAGCGCACTGCTCTGGAAGAGGAAGCCGATCTTGACACGGAGCCGGTCGAGCGCTTCCTGGTCGAGGGCGAGCACATCCTGTCCAAGCACCCGGATGCTGCCCCTGTCCGGTGTGAGCAGGCGCACGATGCACTTGATGAGCACGCTCTTGCCGGAACCGCTCTTGCCTAGCACCATCACGTTCTCGCCGCGGAAGAGGTCCAGGTCGAAGTCACGCAGTACGTGGTTGCTACCGAAGGACTTGCCGAGCCCGCGCAGGCTGATCACCGGTCCGCCACGTTCCGCTGCTTGCGTGCCCATCAGTTGAGCCCCAGGATATCGGTGACCTGCACGGCCACCAGGTCGATGATGAAGATGATGAGGGACGCCATGACCACACTGCTGTGCGCGGAGATGCCCACGCCCTCGGTGCCCTTCTCCGTGCGGTAACCCTTGTAACAGCCCACCAGGCCGATGGCGAACCCGAAGAAGTAGCACTTCACGAAGGCGGGAACGACATCGCTGAACTCCAGGCTTTCGAACACCTGCCGGTAGAAGAGGTCCCAGCTCACCACATCCTTGATGTTCACCCCGATCCAGCAGGCCCAGATGGCGATGGCATCCGCAAGCACCACAAGCACGGGCAGCATCAGGGTGGTGCTCCAGATGCGGGTCACCACCAGGTAGCGGAACGGGTTGGTGCCGCTCACCTCCATGGCATCGATCTGTTCGGTCACCTTCATGCTTCCGAGCTCCGCGCCGAGGCTGCTGCCGATCTTGCCCGCGCAGATGAGCGCGGTGATCACCGGTGCGATCTCGCGGACCACGCTGATGGCCACCATCGCAGGCAGCATGCTCTCGGCACCGAACCGTGCAAGGGTGGGCCTGCTCTGCACGGTGAGCACGAGCCCCATGATGAAGGCGGTGATGGCCACGAGGGGCAGCGAGCGGTAGCCGTTGTTGGTGGCCTGCCGCAACAGTTCGCCCCACTCGAAACGGGCGTGGAACGCATTGCCGAAGAACCTCCCCGTGAAGGTGGCAAGGGCCCCCACCTCCTCCAGCACGGATCTCATCCCTGAGGGTGTTGCCATGGTCGTGCGATAACGTGGGAAATATACCCAGCGCGACGCGATCCGCCAATGATGGTGCGCAGGACGGTGCCTGCCCAACACATGTTCGGCCGATCGGATGCAACTTCGCCACCCGATCCACTGACCAGTACTACGCACCCAGCACGACCCCCATGCGAAACTGTGCCCTCCTGACCGCCCTTCTCCTTGCCGGGATCAATGCGAGCGCCCAATCCCCCCGCGCCCTGGACACCTTGCGCGTGACCGCCACCCGCATCGCCAGCACGCTTCCCCGCACCGGCCGGCACCTGCAGGTGATGGACAGCGCCGTGCTGGCCAATGCACCACATCCGGAGGTGAGCGAACTCCTCCGTGCCAACAGCCTAGTGGATGTTCGCCAACGGGGGCCCTTCGATGTGCAGACCGACCTGTCCATCCGCGGCGGCACCTTCGACCAGGCGCTCGTATTGGTGGACGGCATTCCCATGACGGACCCGCAGACCGGGCACCACCTGATGAACCTGCCCTTGCTGGCGGATGCGCTGGAACGTGTGGAAGTGCTGTATGGTGGCGCATCGCGCACCTTCGGCGGGGGGGCCTTCAGCGGTGCGGTGAACCTGATCACGAGGGAGCCGCGGGGAACCCGGGGCGACCTCACGCTCGAGGGCGGGTCGTTCGGCAGCTTCCGGGGGCGCCTGATGCAGGAGGTGGGTGGCGCGGGGGGGGGTGTGCGCGTGACAGCGTTCCATGCACGCTCCGACGGCCATGTACCCAACAGCGACTTCGATCGCAGCGGAGCACACATCAGCGGGGTGAAGCGCTTCCCGCGGATCGTGCTGAAGGGACAACTCGGTGCGGAGCATAAGCGCTTCGGGGCGCAGAACTTCTACAGCTCCCTGTATCCCGACCAGCAGGAGATCACCGGCACCTACCTGGGAGCGGTGGAGCTGCGCAACGATGCGAGCCCATGGGCCTGGAACATCCGCGCCTATGGACGCTGGCACGACGACCGGTTCCAGCTCTTCCGGGAGAGCGATGGCTATTACCGCTTCAGCGACGGCTATTTCATCCGCAACGAGGCCGACACGGCACGCTTCACACCCACCTTCTTCTACACCTTCCACAACCGGCACCGCACCCGGGTGGCCGGCGCGGAGGCGCGTGTGCAACGGCGGTGGAGGGCAGGTACCACGGCGTTCGGTGTCCACGGACGCAGCGAGCACATCCTGAGCAACGTGCTCGGGAGACCACTGGATGAACCCATTCCAGCGGCCGGTGCACGAGAACCCTTCACCCGCCGCGATGAACGACAGAACATGGCGGTGCACATGGACCATCGCTGGGAACGCGGCCGGTTGACCATGGACGCAGGCGTACTGCTGAACATGAACTCGCAGTTCATTCCCCAATGGGTGCCGGGCGCGGATGTCCTCTTCCGCTGGAACGAACGCCACGGCACCTATGGCAGCGTGGGACGGGCCTTCCGCCTGCCCACATGGACGGACCTTTACTACAACCGCGGCGGCGCTCAAGGCAGCATCGACCTGCTCCCCGAACGTGCCGTGAGCATGGAACTGGGCCATCGCATCATCGGCCATCGCTGGCACCTGCAGACTGCCTTGTGGCGACGACAGGGATCCGACCTCATCGATTGGGTGCGCCTGCAGGGTGAGACCACCGTGCGCGCGGCCAACCTCACCCAGGTGGACCTGAACGGCGTGGAAATGGGCGTTGGCCTCACAACACGCGACAGCAGCGGGAGGGGCGGGCTCCTACTTGCCTATCAGTGGGCAGACCAGGAGGACTTCCCCTTCACCTCGCTCTATGTGCTGGACCATTTGCGCCACAACGTGGCAGGCTGGTGGCAGCAGGCGTTGGGAGGTGGCTTCAGCGCGCGTCTGAACGCCTCGTGGCGCACGCGCAACGGCACATACAAGCGCTTCAGCGACAATGCGCAGGTGGACCATCCCAGCCCCCTGCGGGTGGACCTGCGGGTGGACCGGGAGCTCGACCGTGTGGGTGTGTTCGTGAGCGTGAGCAACCTGCTCGATGCGGCGCAGATGGACCGTGGTAACGTACCCCTTCCCGGGCGGTGGGTGGGCCTCGGCGTTCGGGTGAAGTGGGGCCATTGATCGACGAGCGGTCAGGGGCCTCCACTTGCGGCGGAACACCCCGTTGAAGCCCCGGCTATCTTCGTCCCGTCCACAAGGGCCCTACCCATGCTGCGCACCGAAGGCATCGTCAAACATTACGGCAACCATACCGCCCTCAACGGCATCACCATGGATGTGCCTGCGGGACAGGTCTTCGGCCTGCTCGGTCCCAACGGCGCCGGCAAGACCACGCTCATCCGCATCATCACCCGCATCACCGGTCCTGACGAGGGCCGCGTGCTGCTGAACGGGCAGCCCATGACCGATGCGGACGTGGCACGCATGGGCTACCTGCCGGAGGAGCGCGGGCTGTACAAGAAGATGAAGGTGGGCGAACAGGCCCTCTACCTGGCCCAGCTTAAGGGTATGAAGAAGAGCGAGGCCCAGCGTCGCCTGAAGGAGTGGTTCGACCGGTGGGACATGACCGCCTGGTGGAACAAGAAGGTGGAGGAGTTGAGCAAGGGCATGGCCCAGAAGGTACAGTTCATCACCACCGTGCTGCACGAGCCACAGCTGCTGATCCTGGACGAGCCCTTCAGCGGCTTCGACCCCATCAACGCCGAACTCATCCGGAGCGAGATCCTGCGCCTGCGCGATGCCGGTGTCACCATCATGCTAAGCACCCACAGCATGGCCAGCGTGGAGGAGCTCTGTGACAACATCGGGCTCATCCACCGCTCGGAACTGATGCTGCATGGAAATGTGAACACCATCCGCCGCCAATACGCCACCAACACCTACCGCATCGACTATGTGGGCAGCAAGGTGGCACTGGCGAACTCCCTCTCCTTCATCGGCGAGCTGAAGCAGGCGGAAGAGCGCAATGGCAAGGGCACAGCGCTCATCACGTTGGGCAAGGGCAGCACCCCGAACGACCTGTTGCGGCAGCTCCTTCCTGCCGTGGAGATCCACGGTGTGCGGGAGGAGATCCCCGGCATGCACGACATCTTCATCCGTGTGGTGGGGGAGAAGGAACCCCAACATGTGACGGCGGGGATGACGGAGTGAGGGTTGATGGAGTTGGCAGTTAGAAGTAGGCAGTAGCGTTCCACCCGAAGCCGATGTAGCGGCGATCCCTCCGGGTCGCCCTACGAGGATGAGGGTTGGCAGTTAGTAGTTGAACATCACAGATCCGTTGGATAACGCACATGAACAAGATCAAGCTCATCATCTGGCGCGAGTTCATCACGCGGGTGCGGAAGCCCAGCTTCCTCATCATGACATTGCTGGCGCCCATGCTCGTGGCTGCCGGCATCACCACGGTCGTCTACCTGAGCCTGCAGGACAGCGACACCCACCGCGTTTTGGTGGTGGACCAGGCGCAATTGCTGGGGGGAAGGCTGCGCGACAGTGAGAAGCTCACCTATTTCGTGGACCATGCCAGCTGGAGCGACAGTGCCTTCAAGGCCAGTCCGTACACGGTGATGGTGGAGGTGAACGCCGACATCCTCAACACCAACACGGTCCTGTTCTTCTACAAGGAACTCCCCAGCATGGTGGTACAACGCAGCATCAGCAACGAGCTCGAGAAGAACCTCGAACTGGCCAAGCTGCAGGGCGAAGGGATCGACGAGGAAGCCTACCGGCGCGTGCGGAAGCCGCTTGTGATGAAGCTCTTCGACATTGAGCAGATGGACCAGGAATCCTATGAGCAGGAACGCGCAGGGATCGGCTTCTTCTTCGGTTATTTCATGTTCATCTTCATCTTCATGTACGGCATGCAGGTGATGCGGGGGGTGATGGAGGAGAAGCAGAACCGGGTGGTGGAGGTGCTCATCAGCAGTGTGCGCCCGTTCCAGCTGATGATGGGCAAGATCGTCGGCATCGCCATGGTCGGCTTCGTCCAGTTCATCCTGTGGATCGCCATAACCAGCACCCTGGTAAGCGTCGGGAGCACATTGCTCCTGAAGGACCGGCTGGACCCGAAAGCCATCGCCTCAGCGCAGCTCCCCCCCGATGCACAGGCCGAACTTGAGGCCAGCGGTGGCATCGCCGACAAGGAAGATGTGAAACTGCTCGCAGCGCTGGGCCAGATAGACCTGCCGCTGACGCTGGCCATGTTCCTGTTCTACTTCGTGGGCGGGTACCTGCTCTACAGTTCGCTGCTGGCGGCCATCGGATCGGCGGTGGACAGCGAGACCGACACGCAGCAGTTCATGTTGCCGGTCACCCTTCCCATGGTCATCGCCATCATCGTGGCACAGACCGCCGTCTACAATCCCAACGCGCCGATGGTGCTCTGGTGCAGCCTCATCCCCTTCACCAGCCCCATCGTGATGATGGTGCGCGTGGCGATGGGCAATGCGCCCGCTTGGCAGCTGGTGCTGAGCATGGCGCTGCTCATCGGCACCTTCATCCTCACCACCTGGCTGGCCGGCAAGATCTACCGCACGGGTATCCTGATGTATGGCAAGAAGATCACCTGGAAGGAGCTGGGGAAGTGGTTGTTCTACAAGGGTTGAGGGTTGGC
>CAZLGY010000078.1:0-3466 GCA_964559165.1 uncultured Chryseobacterium sp. | reverse complement strand
CATCCGCCATCATCGACCTGGGCACGAACACGTTCAACCTGCTGGTGTACCGGTCATCGGACCATG
Source organism: uncultured Chryseobacterium sp. (assembly GCA_964559165.1). Classification (GTDB taxonomy): domain Bacteria; phylum Bacteroidota; class Bacteroidia; order Flavobacteriales_F; family PHOS-HE28; genus PHOS-HE28. Next base: position 3,400 of record CAZLGY010000078.1, on the reverse strand, counting down.
GCATCCAGGTGGTGCACAGCGTGGAACTGCCGGTATTCCTCGGCCTGGGGGGCATTGAACAGGGGCGCATCACCGAAGCGGCCTTTGCGCGTGGCATCGCAGCGTTACGCCAGCACCTGGCCACTGCACGTGCCCACGGTGCGACCGGTGTGCAGGGCTTCGGCACTTCCATGCTGCGCAATGCCACCAATGGTCCGGACTTCGTGGAGCAGGCGTGGAACGAACTGGGTATCCGTATCGCAGTGATCCCCGGTGACCGGGAGGCGGACCTGATCCTCGCGGGGGTGCGACACGCGGTGTCGTTCTCAACCCGGCCTGCGCTGGTGATGGACATCGGCGGTGGAAGCACCGAGTTCATCCTCGCCACGGACAAGGCATTGATGTGGAAGCAGAGCTTTGAACTGGGCGTGACCCGCCTGCGCGAACGCATCCCCGTGGGCGATCCGATCAGCGTGGATGAGGAAGCACGCATCGCACAGCACCTGGACGACCGTCTCGAAGCCCTGTACGCTGTCATCGACCGGCACGAGCCACACCTGCTCATCGGCAGTGCAGGCAGTTTCGATACGCTCGCGCGCATGGTCTGCGCAGAACGCGGCATCCACCTGCCCGATGACGCCACCACGCTCGCCTTCACCGCAGCGGAATTCGACATCCTGAAGGACCGCCTGCTGCGGATGGACCGTTCCGGGCGCCTGCGTGCACCAGGTCTGCCGGAGCACCGCGTGGACACCATCCTCTACGCCCTGGTGCAGATCGAGCGGGTGTTGCTGGCGGGTGGTATCCGTGAGCTGGCGTGGAGCCGGTATGCGTTGAAGGAGGGCGCGGCTGCACAGGCCCACAACTTCCTGCACAGGACCTAGCACCTGGCGTGGTGCCTCCTGCCGACGGGGCATCGACCTTCACGTCCTCCGTGGTCAACAGGATGATGGGGTGCGCCTAACAGGCGTCCGCCCCATCTTTGTGCCTCATCCATCGCATCCCATGGCCACCATCCTCCTCATCGACGACGAAAAAGCCATCCGGTTCGCCCTGCGCGAGATCCTGGAGCACGAAGGCCACAAGGTGGAGGAGGCCGAGGACGGCGCCGTGGGACTGGAGAAAGCGAAGAAGGGCCGGTTCGACCTGGTGCTCTGCGACATCAAGATGCCGAAGATGGACGGCATTGAAGTGCTGGAGAAACTACAGGCCCTTCACGCGGACCTTCCGGTGGTGATGATCAGCGGACACGGCACCATCGATACGGCTGTTGACGCGCTCAAGAAGGGCGCCTTCGACTACATCCAGAAACCTCCGGACATCAACCGGATCCTGGTGAGCGTGCGTAATGCGTTGGACCGCAGCGACCTTGTGCAGGAGACCAAGGTGTTGCGCAGCAAGGTGGGCAAGACCAAGGGCAACGGGGTGCAGATGATCGGCGAGAGCAAGGCGCTGCAGGAGATCCGGGACATGATCGAAAAGGTGGCGCCCAGCGATGCGCGTGTGCTGATAACGGGCGGCAATGGAGCTGGCAAGGAAGGCGTGGCCCGCACCATCCACCAGAAAAGCAATCGCGCCAGCGGCCCCTACATCGAGGTGAACTGCGCGGCCATCCCCGGCGAGCTGATCGAGAGCGAACTGTTCGGCCACATGAAGGGCAGCTTCACCAGTGCCATCAAGGACCGCAAGGGCAAATTCGAGCTGGCCGATGGTGGCACGCTCTTCCTGGACGAGATCGGTGACATGGCGTTGGCAGCGCAGGCCAAAGTGCTGCGGGCCTTGCAGGAGGGGCGCATCACCCCGGTGGGCGGCGACAAGGACGTACAGGTGAACGTGCGCGTGATCGCCGCCACCAACAAGGACCTGAGGAAGGAGATCGCCGCCGGGAACTTCCGGGAGGACCTCTTCCACCGCTTGAGCGTGATCCCCATCCATGTACCCAGCCTTGGCGAGCGCCTGGATGATATCCCCCTGCTGGCGGCCCATTTCATCGAACAGGTCTGCGGCGAACAGGGCATCGCACCCAAGAAGATCACCGACAAGGCCGTTAAGGAGCTGCAGAAGCTGCCCTGGACGGGCAATGTGCGCGAATTACGGAACGTGATCGAGCGACTGGTGATCCTGAGCGGCAAGGAGATCGGCGAGGGCGATGTAAAGGCCTATGCCGTGCCCCGGGGCTGAGTCCGCCGTCCTTGGCCATGGGCTGTTCGTTGGCATTATGGAACCGTTGGTCGATGAACACACATCGGACCGTGGATGAACTGCGAAGTGCAGGCAACCAGCGGAGCATCCGTGCGTCTTACTATTGAAATGTCAGGCGATAGCGTCTGAACGAACCCCAAATCCCTGCACGCCATGGACATCCTCATCGGCATTCACGATATGCTCTATGCCAAGTTGGGCATGGTGCTGTACTATGTCATCATCCTCATGGTGGTGGTGGCCGCGCTCGCCCAGTACCGGTTGTACATGAAGGCCGGCCAGCCCGGTTACACCGCGTTGGTCCCGGTGACCAATGTGGTGGTGTTCCTCAAGATCGTAGGGCGACCGGCCAGCGATGGCTGGAAGTTCCTGATCCCCGTATACGGACAGCTGTACTTCCTTCCCAAGGTGTGGATCGAGGTGTGCAGGAGCTTCGGCAAGACCAGCACGCTGGATTACATCCTTGTCATTGCCCTCAACGGTCTCTACATCCTCAACCTGGCGCTTGACGATGACACCCGGTACATGGGTCCGCTGTACGGCCAAAAAGCACCGCCTCCAGCCCGCAAGCTCACCCCCCGCCCCACAACGAACCTGGCGGGCGGACCGGCCACTGCCTGATACCACCAAGGCCTCCGAAAGGGGGCCTTGCTCGTTCAGGGAGCCACGGAACGAAGAGTTACGCAGGCGCTCCCCGCCATCCGCTATCGGATAAAGCGGATCGCGTACCGTTCAGCGCCCTGCATACGCACCCGTGATCGGAAGATCACCCCAACAGCTCCGCCGCCTTCTTCAGCGCTTCGGCCATGCCGCCGGGCTCCTTGCCGCCGGCCGTGGCGAACTCGGGCTGGCCACCGCCGCCGCCCTTGATCAGCGGACCGATCTGCTTGATGATGTCCACCGCCTTGAGGCCTGTGGCCTCCAGCGCTTGCTTGCCCAGCGAGACCGCGAGCAGCGGCTTGCCGTCGATCACGGAGCCGGCCACGAAGGCGAGGTCGGCGTGCTGTTCGCGCAGGGTGAAGCCGAGGTCCTTCAGGCCCTGGGCATCGAGGTCGAGCTGTTCCACCAGCACCTTCACGCCCTTGCTGTTGGCCATGGCCTTGGCGGGGATGGAGGTGGCGTAGCGCTTCACCTTCTCGCGGGCGGCCTTCTCCAACTCCTTGGCGAGGGCGGTGTTCTGCTCGGCGAGCTTCTGCACAGCGGCCACCACATCGGCGGG
>CAZLGY010000077.1:2595-14111 GCA_964559165.1 uncultured Chryseobacterium sp. | reverse complement strand
CCAGGTGGTGGGGTTCGGCTTCCAAGCGCCCTCCAAACCGCTGGTGATGGTGTCCTTGCCCCTGCCGCTGCCGAAGCTGTTCTTCCAGCCGAAGCCCTGCTCCTCGATGGCGGCACCTTCGGGGGCAGCGCCTACGTGTGAATCCGGCGCAGCGCCGTGCATCTTGCCGAAGGTGTGACCGCCGGCCACCAAGGCCACGGTCTCTTCATCGTTCATGGCCATGCGCTTGAAGGTCTCGCGCACGTCGCGGCCGCTGGCCACCGGATCGGGATTACCATCGGGTCCCTGTGGGTTCACGTAGATGAGGCCCATCTGCACGGCCGCGAGCGGGTTCTCCAGGTCGCGCTCTCCGCTGTAGCGGCTGTTGGGCTTGTCGCTCGTGGCGAGCCACTCGCCCTCGCTGCCCCAATAGATGTCCTCCTCGGGAGCGAAGATGTCCTCCCGACCACCGCCGAAGCCGAAGGTCTTGAAGCCCATGCTCTCCATGGCCACGTTGCCGGCGAGGACCAGCAGATCGGCCCAACTGAGGCTGTTGCCGTATTTCTGCTTGATGGGCCAAAGCAGGCGGCGCGCCTTGTCCAGGTTGCCGTTGTCGGGCCAGCTGTTCAACGGGGCGAAACGCTGGTTGCCGTTGCCAGCGCCACCGCGACCATCAGCGGTGCGATAGGTTCCCGCAGCGTGCCAGGTCATCCGGATCATGAGGCCACCGTAGTGCCCCCAATCCGCCGGCCACCATTCCTGCGAGTCGGTCATCAGCTTGGTGAGGTCGGCCTTCACGGCCTTGAGGTCGAGCTTCGAGAAGGCCTCGCGGTAGTTGAAGTCGGTGCCCAGCGGGTTGCTCACCTGTTGATGCTGATGCAGGATGCTCAGGTCGAGCTGCTCGGGCCACCAGTCCTTGTTGCGGCGGCCGCGGCCTGCGACAGGCAGGGCCTGCACACCGTGCATCACCGGGCACTTGCCGTTGGACTGAGGAGTAACGCCCTCCAATGGGGCGCCTTGGGTATGTTCATGTGCCATGGGCGATGGGTCCGTTGGTCGGTACAAACGTAAAAAGCCCGCATTGAAGAGCGACTATCCCTCCATAGACCCCGTCTATCAACCGCACTATCCATCATCGGACCTCCCAATCACTGTAGAGCAGGTCGAAGCGAACGATCTCTCGCTTGGCGAAGGGGATGTCCCAATCACCTTCGTAGGTCACCTTCGCCGGTAGCAGCTGCCCCTCCAGCACCTGGTTCTCCACCGCGATACGGATGTCGAAATCGAGGATGAGCGAGCGGTGTGCGATCCGGTAGGTGCGCGCCAACACCAGACCGCTTTCCTGATCGAACCAGGTGTCCATCTCCTTTATCACGGTATCATCCGGGTCCTCGTCCGGCAATGCCTCCGAGCTGAAGACCCAGCAGTACCTGCCGTTGCGCTCATCGCTCCAGATGCGGTGGTTGTAATACCGGGCCATGGAGGCATCGTACAACGCCAGCTTGTCCCCGATGAAAGGCACGCTGGCGATCTCGGAGCCAGGGTCGAACATGAACTTCTTCAGTTCGGATCGGTAGCGCTCGATACGCCCTCCTCGCTCCACATCCAGCTTGCGACCCGCCACCGTGTTGTCCGCCTTGAAGGATCCCTGCGGGAAGAACACCTCGGCGTACATCTCCGCGGTCAGGTAGCGGTACTTCCCACTGCGGTCGCGCAACCTGCCTGTCTCCGACACGGTATCGAGGACCAGCGAGGCGCGATCGCCATTTCGCACCAGTCGCCCACGGATCAAGGATCGCGCAACCTCACGCTCTTCCTTGCCGCGCACCGACAGCCGGCTAACTACTTTATGCGGATGATAGCGGGTGTTGAGGAAGGCCTTGTGGAAGCTGGTATCCGTGCGTACCTGCTGCACGAACGTGGGCACATCGAAGCCTGCGGACTGCGCACGGATCACCACTTCGTCCAACGTGATGTGGCCAATGAGCGTATCGGGCTGGGCGGCCACCACAGGAACAACTGCCGACAACGCAGCGAGCCATGCGGAGCGCAGCACCAGGCGGTCAACGACGCCGGGTAGGACCGAGGCTGCTGTAGAGCTCATACTTCTTCTTCACGTAGAGGAGGAACTCATACTGCGTAAGCCCCTTGATCACTGCATCCGGTACGGCGCAGAAGTCGATGAAGTCATCGAACGCCTCATCGTTCAGGTTGATGATGTCATACTCCACGTACTTCTGCAACAACTCCTTCAGCAACTCGCGCTTGCGGTCCTCGTTCTCCAGCTGTGCCACGAGCCGTTTGCTCCGCTCGCGCCGACTGAACTCCTGGTACAGGAAGGTGATCGGGCTTTGCAACGCATCCACCTGGCTGATGCGATAGTCGCTCTCGCGATACCCCAACTTCTCGATGTCCCTCTGTATCTGCTGGAGGGTACGCTCGCTCAGGATCTCCACCTCGCGTAATTGGACCTGCAACGGCCGAAGGCGGACAGTGACCCGGTAGCTTGGTGCAGGCAGGCTGTCGCGCATGGTGATGTAGCTGGTGGCATGCCCCACCGAACCGATCAACAGCGTATCGGTGCGCAGCGCCCGCACGGTGAAAGAGCCATCACCATTACCGAAGGTGCCACTACGGGTGCGCTTGTTCACGATCATCAGGTCGTAATAGGTGCGCTCCTGCAATGTGGAAACGACACGACCGTATATGGTGACCTCCTCCTGCCCGATGGCGGCAAGACCAAGCAGCATGGCGACCGGCAGCAGGAGGAGGCGACGCATGGATGGAACAAAAGTACCGGGGAGCATCCCAAGATCCGTTCCAAAGGCACACAAGGAATGTGAAAGGGCCCGCAACAGGTCGTTGCGGGCCCCTCAAGAAGGCCTGTGCATCTATAAGCCGGGTCCTGTATCCCGCTTTCGCGGGACCTCCATCATCTATCTGGTCCCACCGTCACCAGTGGGATCTAGCGACCTACCCTCCGACCCCCTCCCGCTTCGGGGGGACGGGCTTTCCTTGTCCCTGCATTCCAGGACGGCCGGTATACATGGTCTTTCAGCGCATGGGGTTTACCAAGCTGCCTTGCTCGCACACGGCACTGGTGAGCTCTTACCTCACCTTTTCACCCTTGCCACCATCCTGCGATGGTTCGGCGGTCTCCCTTTCTGCGGCACTTTCCGTAGCCGTACCGTTCCCAATACGACCCCTTCCCGTTAGGAAGCACGCTGCCCTTTGCTGCCCGGACTTTCCTCCCCCCGCCAAAAGCGGAGAGCGATGGAGCGATGCACAGGATGTCAATGAACCAACAACGAACCGACCTCCTCAGGCCTTGCGGTGAATGATCACCTCCGTGGCACCCGCACCATAGCGTCGCATGTCCGCATCATGGAACTGGACGGTATCGTAGTACTGCAACAACCGGCGCACCTCCTCCCGCAACACCCCCTCCCCCACACCGTGAATGACGATGAGCTTGCGCTTTCCATGGCGTATGGCGCTTTCCAAGGCACGCTCGAAGTAACGCAGTTGGAACTCCAGCTTTTCGCCATCACTGAGCGTGCGTTCGTCGTCCACCAGTTCGTGAAGATGCAGATCGACCTCGGCGATGCCCTGGTCCTCCGGCTTCTTCGGTGTTTTTCCCGGACGCGTGGCACGCTGCTTGCGTCGCTTCTCTTCGAGCACATCGTTCGCCGCGATCAGGCTGGCCTGGTGATCGCTGAGCGTGGACAACCCCTCGCGCAGTGATCGGTCCACCTTCACAAGGCCATGCACCACACGGTCGAGTTCGAAGCCATCATCCGTGCGCACACGCACCACGCCATGCCCAACGATGTGCAACACGACCCCCCCGCCCACCTCATCAACGAAGGAGACCCGGTCACCAGCTTGCAGCGAAGTGCGCGACATGCTGCAAATTTACGGACCCAACGCCCCGCAGCCCATGCGCCAGCAATTCGCCATAGCAGCTTTTCTCGTTGCATCACACCTCGCCGCCCAAGGCTTCGAAACGTGGGTGCCCCAAGGTGGGCAGCGGGCCGCCGACCTGTATATCGAGCAGGAGCTGCGCTATCCGGCAGCGGCATACGAGGCTGGCATCGGTGGTGATGTGGTGCTCGGCATCCTGGTCGGCACGGCTGGCATCCCCGATTCCGTTCGCGTGGTCCGATCGCTGACGCCCGAATGCGATGCAGAGGCGGCAAGACTGGTGCGCGCGATCCGATGGGAGGTGGCGAAGGGTGTGGAGGAGCGGCGTGCCGAGGAACGCCAGTTCAAGGTCACCTTCGACCCCAAACGCTACAAACGGTGGCTGAAGGAACGGCATGCCCGCACGGACTCCATCTTCACCCTGCCCGCAAGCGGCAGCATGGACGTGTATGGCCAGCGCCAGGTGACCACCATGGCACGTCCATTGATCAAGGGTGGCATGAAGGGCCTGCCAGCGCACCTGGCCTTGGAACTGAAGTATCCGGAACAGGCGTTGCGGTACAGCCTGGAGGGTGAGGTGATGGTGGACTTCGTGGTGGAACCAAGTGGGAGCCTCAGCAACCTTCATGCGGTGAAGGACGTGGGCGGCGGTTGTACCGATGAGGCCCTGCGACTGCTACACCGCACCCCGTGGGCCCCCGCCGTGCTCAATGGCGAACGCGTGCGCAGCAACATGCAGGTGAGCATCCTGTTCAAGTTACCCCGGGAGGTGCGGCCATGAGCGATCAGCAGGAACCCCTGGAGATCCGCGGTCCCTGGCGAACCCTCAGCATCGAGGAGCGCTACGCGACCCCGTGGATCGGTGTCAGCCACCACGAAGTGATAGACCCATCAGGAGGACGCGGCATCTATGGGGTCATCCACTTCAAGAACGTGGCGGTGGGCATCATCCCCCTCGATGACGAGCTCAATACATGGATCGTGGGGCAATACCGCTATCCCATCAAGGCCTACAGCTGGGAGATCCCGGAAGGAGGTGGCGCACGGGACGTTCCACCCATCGACAGTGCCCGGCGGGAACTCCGCGAAGAGGTGGGCATCGAAGCGGCCCATTGGACCGAGGTGCTCCGGATGGACCTGAGCAACTCTGCAAGTGATGAGGAGGCCATCATTTTCGTGGCACAGGGGCTCACCTTCCACCACCCGGAACCGGAAGCGACCGAAGACCTTTCCGTGCGCAAACTACCCTTCCGTGAGCTGTTCGAAGCGGTGATGCGCGGAGACATGCGTGACAGCCTCACCGTGGCGGCCGTACTGAAGGTGCAGCGCATGCTGGAGGTCGGCACCCTGCGTCCGTGACCGATGATCAGAAGTACAACCAATGGCCCTTCAGCCGTCCGCTGCCGGTGACCTCCAAGGCAGGAGCGGGCAGCTTGATGCTATTGAGCACCACAAGCAGGCTGCGTAACCAGGGTTTTCGAACCGGCAGGCGCGAAAGGTCCACGTCCGGGGACAGGTAGAACTGCCTGTACCGACCGTCACCGGGCATGGGTGCGGCGGTGATCATCCCCTCCGCCCCGTAACCCGCAGCCAGGTTCAGCCATCGCGGAATGCGCCATCCGGGATGGAAGGCACGCAGGTTGGCGCTCATCCAGATGGTCTGTCCGTTGTAATCCTTGAGGAACCGCTCGGCCAACCCTTCGCCGAGCAGGTCCGGCCGCCGTGCTGCGAACGATGTCGGCATGGCGGATAACTTGAGCCGTATCCGCTGTTCACGCCAGAGCAGCTCCTGCCCGATGTAGAACCCCGTGCCCGTGGCATTGGCCGCCATGTCCCACCAGGAGAACCCCCACGCGGCCGAGGTGCCATCGAGCATCTCAACAGTGCTCAGGAAAAGCAGTCCGGCACCCCCCCCCACCCACAGCGGCCAGCGTTCGCCGGGGGCGCACCGCCTGAACGCTCCATGGGCCCACGAACTCAGCGTGTAGGCGCTGAACACATGTCCCGCCTTGTCCATCTGCAACCATTCGTCACCGTCGTTGAAGCCGTGCAGCGGACCACGCTCGAAATCGGCATACCAAGCCCTGTCAAGAGCGATCAATGTACCGGTGAACACGCTCCCGATAACAAGCGACGTGCGGCGCACACACGCCCTGTCCGCAAGCGTGTCGGCAGTGCCCCCCCCTTCCGCTTGTCCATGCACCGCGCTCACGGCGCAAAGCCAGCATGCAGGCACCACGATCGACCGCTTGAACTTCTGCATGCAGGGTCAGGATGCGCAGGGAACAGGGCCGCTTCGCGCTGCGGCCAAGGTAACGCGAACCCCGACCGACCTCCACCTGACCGGTGCTCAATGCGCTGCCCTGCTGTCAGGCCCCAATGGCCTGCCGACAGGCCTCCAGGATGGCCTTGGTGCCGGCCATGCTATCGGCTTCAGCGTAGCACCGCAGCACCGGCTCCGTACCGCTGGCGCGGATCATCAGCCATTGCTCCCCATCAAAGTGGAACTTGAAGCCATCGACGGTCTCCACACGACGAACTGCGTAAGGACCGAAGGATGTGAACGACCCGCTCATGCACTTGTGAAGCACCTCCTGCTTGAGCGCCTCACTGATGTGCAGGTCGTTGCGATCGTAGCTGAACGGCCCCACAATGGCGTACACCTCTGCGATCAGGTCATCCAGGCTCTTGCCGCTCTTGGCCATGAACTCCCAGATGGTCAGGCCCATCCAGATGCCGTCGCGTTCGGGTATGTGGCCCTTGATGGCGATGCCGCCACTTTCCTCACCACCCAGCAGCACGTCCTCGCTGATCATGATCTCCGCGATGTACTTGAACCCGATCTTGGTCACCTGGTAAGCGAGGCCATAATGCTCGCACATCTTCCTCACCTTGGGTGTGGCGCTGAAGGCCACGACCACCTTCCCTGTGAACCCCTTGTACTTCACCAGGTAGTGGATCAGCAGCAGGATGATGTGGTGGCTGTCCACGAACTCACCTCTGCCATTGTACAGGCCGATACGATCGGCATCGCCGTCCGTGGCCAAACCGCATGCGATGTCGCCCTGCTTGATGAGCTCGCTGAACTCCTTGAGGTTCTTGTGGATGGGTTCCGGCGCCTGCCCCTTGAACGATGGGTTGTATTCGCAATGCAGCAATTGCACGCCCGGCAGGATCCGGGGCATCACGCGCTGGCCGGCACCGTACATCGCATCATATCCAAGCTTCAACCCGCTGTTCCGGATGGCAGCAAGGTCGAAGTTGGCCTCCACGTGCTTCACGTACATGGTCTCCAGGTCGATGTACTCCAATAAGCCCTCCTGTTCCGCCCTGCCCAGATCGATCCCTGCGAGGTCCGTTCCATGGCTGTCCGGGATCATGTCCTCCACCTCCTGCACCTCGCTGGGGATCAGCGGACCACCATGGATGCCTTTCAACTTGTACCCGTTGTAGCTGGGCGGATTGTGGCTTGCCGTGAGAATAACCCCCATGGCGCTCTTGAAATGCGCCGCGCCGAGGGAGACCATGGGCGTGCTGACGATCCCACGGGCCAGGCGGACCTTGATGCCGGCTTGGACAAAGACCTTGGCAGCCGTTGCCGCGAACAGTTCACCCCCGAAGCGACAATCGTGTCCGAGCACGATGCTGGGTCCCACGGGCTGCGACCGCTTCACCCACTTCGCTACGGCCACGCTAACACGCGCAACATTGTCCACGGTGAAATCATCCGCGATGATGGCACGCCATCCGTCGGTGCCGAACTTGATCCTGCTCATCGATACTGCCTTTGGTGCGTTATTCAAGTCGCAAAAATAGGTGGCTGCACCGTGCATTGTAGAATGCACGCCACCTATCGATAGATGCCGCGCTGATCAAGGGCGCGCTGGTATCGGCGCGCGTTCACCAGGTGCTGCTCATAGGTCCGGGCGAACTCCGAATATCCGCTCAGGTCCGCCCGGGCGCAGAAATACAGGTCATCATGCTGCGCTGGCTCCAGCACGGCTGTCAGGTAGCTTCGCTCGGGCATGTTGATCGGTCCCGGTGGGAGACCGGTGTGCAGGTATGTGTTGTAAGGCGAATCGACCAGCTTGTCCCGGTCGAGCACGCGCGCGATGCTGTCCGCACCCAAGGCGAACTTGAGGGTGGGGTCCGCTTGCAGCGGCATCCCGATACGCAGCCGGTTGAGGTACACCCCGGCGATCCTCGGTGCATCCTCCCGTTTCCCGGTCTCTGCCTGCACGATGCTTGCCAGAACGGTCACCTGCACGGGATCCAGTCCCAACACACGTGCCTGCTCCAAGCGCGCTTCATTCCAGTACCGTGCATGCTCGGTACGCATGCGCTCGAGGAAACCGTCCGCTGTGGTGTTCCACCAGAACTCATAGGTGTCCGGGATGAACATGCTGATGAAGGTCTCCGGTGAGTAACCGTAACGCCCAGCCACCGCAGGGTCCTCCAGCCTCTCGAGGAGCTCTCGTTCCCCGCACTCAAGCCGCGGGCCGACCTTTCCGGCAAGGTCCTTCATACGGCGCACATTGTTGAACGTGATGCGGACAGCCTCCTGGTCGCCACTGCGCAAGCGGTCCACAAGGTCGGAGACGCTCATGCCCGGCTCAATGCGATAGCGTCCGGGCCGGATCCGCGCCGGATACCGCTTCCGTTCAGCCGTCCAGCGAAATGCGGCGGTATCGCGCAGCAACCCGTTCATCACCATGCTGTCCATCACCTGTGCAAAGTCGGCACCGCTGGGCACCAGCAGGTGACGTGGCCCATCAAAAGCCGCAATGGGTGCATGGATGCGCCTCCACAGGTAGCCGCCCACCACGGCCGCCCCAGCAACGAACAGCAGGAACAGCAGCGCCCCGATCCTCCACGCCCGTTGTCTCATGGCAGCAGCATCTCACCATTGAACACCTCGCGCGCAGGACCGCAAAGCCAGGCCTCACGCGTGGCCCCTGAAACGCGCAGGTCAACCATCAGCGTGCCTCCGCGCGTGTGCACCTGCGCACGTTCGCCCTGCACATGGCCCCGCTCCCACGCGCTCCAGGCCACAGCGGTCACACCCGTGCCACAGCTGAGGGTCTCATCCTCCACGCCTCGCTCATAGGTGCGTACATGCAATACCCCATCCTTGAGCGCGACGAAATTGACGTTCACCCCGCCCGGTGCGAACCGATCATCGTAACGTAAGATGCGACCCGAAACGACCACGTCCACATCTTCGGGATCGGGCACCCATTGGACCACGTGCGGAGAGCCCGTATGCCAATGGTCGGTGTGGTCGTTCAGGCGCTCCCCCCGCCCCGGTGGTAGCATGGCCACCGCCACCCACCCATCCGGCAGGCTCCTCGCTGTGTGCATCCCGTCCACGGCGGTGAAGCCGATATGCTCATCCGCTCCGACGGAATGGCCGCTCACCTGCATCCAGAAGGCGAACGCACACCGACTGCCGTTCCCACAAAAACTCTGCGAGCCGTCAGGATTGTAGAAATCCATGTGGAAGTCCGGGCCAGGTCCACGCGGCGCTCGCACCAGCACCACCCCATCGGCACCAACACCGAAATGCCTGTCGCACAGCTGGCGCGCAGCAAGCTCCCCAATGGCCGCATAACGACCGTCGCGGTCGTCAATGAGCACGAAGTCGTTGCCCGTACCCTGCCATTTGCTGAACCGGATAAGCATGATGCTGCTGCAAATATCGCGCAGCGGCGAACCTGTCAGGACTGCAGCGATCAACACTTTTTAACGCGACAACCTGTACTGTCAGGCCTGACAGAACGTTCACACACATGACGGGGCACAGGAATTGATGGCCTGTCACCAAGAGATAAAGAACCATGCGACGCATCCTGATCCCGTTCCTAACATCCTTGGCCGGCGGTTTCATTGCCGTGGCCCTTTCCTCACGCTTCGGTCCACCCGCCCACCCGTCACCTGCCACGAGCGGAGCCCTGCCGGTGCGCTCCTTTCCGATGTCCGCCAACGGCCTGCCGATGGCCTCGGTGGACCTTGTCCCGGCGGCGGAACGGTCGGTGAACGCCGTGGTGCACGTGACCACGGAGACCACGGTGAACGTGCGCGACCCCTTCGCCGAGTACTTCTGGGGATACCGCCCGCCGGCACAACAGCAACGCCAGGGAGCGGGATCCGGTGTCATCATCTCTGCGGATGGTTACATCGTCACCAACAATCACGTCATCGAGTCGGCTGACAGGATCAAGGTGCACCTGAACGACCGCCGCATCATGGATGCCAAGGTGATCGGCCGCGACCCCAGCACCGACATCGCGCTCCTGAAGGTGGACGCAGAAGGGCTCGAGGTGCTGCGATACGGCAATTCGGATGACGTGAAAGTGGGCGAATGGGTGCTTGCCGTGGGCAACCCCATGAACCTGACCAGCACGGTGACCGCCGGCATCGTCAGTGCGAAGGCCCGCAACATAAATCTCCTGCAGAACGATCCCGGCCGGGACATCTTCCCCATCGAGTCCTTCATACAGACCGATGCCGCGGTGAACCCGGGCAACAGCGGCGGCGCTCTGGTGAACACCAACGGAGAACTGGTGGGCATCAACACCGCCATCGCCAGCACCACCGGCCAGTATGCGGGTTATTCCTTCGCCGTCCCGGTCAACATCGTGAAGAAAGTGGCCGGTGACCTGCTTGAATTCGGCAGTGTGCAACGCGCATACCTGGGGGTCACCATCCGTGAGGTGGACCAGCAACTGGCCGAGGAGAACGGGTTGGGGGGCATCCGCGGGGTGTACGTGAACGGTCTGGCGGATGGCGGGGCAGCGGAGAAGGCTGGACTCAAGGCCGGTGACGTCATCGTGCGGGTCGGTGCCGTGGAGGTGAACAATGTGCCGCAGCTGCAGGAGCAGGTGGGCCGCTTCCGTCCCGGGGAACGGGTTCCGGTGACCGTTGTTCGGAGCGGACGTGAACAGGTGTTGGAACTGACCCTGCTGAGCAAGGACGGCGGCCGTACCGTTGCGCGATCCGAAGGGACCAACGTGCGATCAGCGCTCGGTGCGGTGTTCCGCGATGCAGACGCACAGGAGCTCAAGGCGCTCAACCTTGAACACGGCGTCAAGGTCGGCACGCTGGAGGCCGGGAAGTTGCGCAGCAGCGGTATCAAGGAAGGGTTCATCATCACCCGCATCGACCAGGAACCGGTCCGCAAGGCTTCGGATATCGAACGCATCCTGGGCACCAAGCGCGGCGGCGTTCTCGTGGAAGGCTATTATCCCAACGGAACGCGCGCCTATTACGGCATCGGACTATGAGCACCCTGTGATCCAGCCGGTTAAGAACGTCCTCCCAGAACGCTTGCCTTGTACCTTGGGCGGTCCGTACCTTTGCCGCATTGTCCGTACCCCCTCGCCGGGCGTTCCGGATGACCGACCCTCCTCATTCACCTCTAACACCTGAGCACCGTGGCATCAAGGATGCGTCAACTCAAGATCACCAAGTCGATCACCAACCGGGAAAGCCAGTCGTTGGACAAGTACCTGCAGGAGATCGGCAAGGAAGGGCTCATCACGGCGGACCAGGAAGTGGAGCTGGCGCGCAAGATCAAGGAGGGCGATGGCCGTGCCTTGGAGAAGCTGGTGAAG
>CAZLGY010000077.1:0-2585 GCA_964559165.1 uncultured Chryseobacterium sp. | reverse complement strand
AGGCCAACCTGCGCTTCGTTGTTTCCGTGGCCAAGCAATACCAGAACCAGGGTCTCAGCCTGCCCGACCTGATCAACGAGGGCAACCTCGGCCTCATCAAGGCGGCACAACGCTTCGATGAGACCCGTGGCTTCAAGTTCATCAGCTACGCCGTGTGGTGGATCCGCCAGAGCATCCTGCAGGCATTGGCGGAACAAAGCCGCATCGTGCGCCTGCCCCTCAACCAGGTGGGCTCGCTCAACAAGATCAACAAGGCGTTCGCCAAATTGGAGCAGGAATACGAGCGCCCACCCAGCGCTGATGAACTGGCCACACTGCTGGACCTGCCTGCCGAGAAAGTGGCGGACACCATGAAGGTGAGCGGCCGTCACATCAGCATGGATGCCCCCTTTGTGGAGGGGGAGAGCAACAGCCTGTTGGACGTGTTGCCCAACAACGACAGCGCACCAGCGGACCGGCTGCTGCTGAACGAGTCGCTGAGCAAGGAGATCGAGCGCGCGTTGAGCACCCTCACCGAGCGCGAACGGGATGTGGTGAAGCTGTTCTTCGGCATCGGTATCAACCACGGGCTCACCCTCGAGGAGATCGGTGCCAAGTTCGACCTCACGCGTGAGCGTGTGAGGCAGATCAAGGAGAAGGCCATCCGACGCCTGCGCCATACAAGCCGCAGCAAGCTCCTGAAGGCTTACCTGGGGTGATCATCATCGCCCACCTCTTACTCCGAACACCCATTCATTCCTGTCCATGCAGACCGCAGATGTGATATCCGGCTATGAGGCCGGTCTCAAGGAGCATGTGGACCGCGAGCGCGCGGCCGTAGACCTGATCAACTCCGTTGGCGAATTGATGTACGGCCGCGGTGTGGAGCTTGTGTTCTTCCGGAACCACCTGCTCGACATCAGTATCTCGGAGGTCATCAAGCTCTTCGCTTATGCCGACAAGGTGGTCCACAAGCCCATCGACGTGTTCACCACCGCCAAGGTGGCACGCGGCCTGCTCGACCTGGACCTGGCTCCGAGCAAGATCGACATCGGCCGCCTTACGCATGAGTTCAAGCAGAGCGGCGCGACCGATGTGAACGGCTTCCTGAATGATCACCTGAAGGACCTCATCGGTCAGGATAAACACACCTTCAAGCCACAGGACGTGGTCCTGTACGGGTTCGGACGCATCGGACGCATCGCTGCCCGGGAACTCGTCAAGCAGGCCGGCAAAGGCCAGCAGCTGCGCCTGCGCGCCATCGTCACCCGAACACTTACCGACGCCGAACTCATCAAGCGTGCAGCCCTGCTTCGCAATGACAGCGTGCATGGCACGTTCAAGGGCACGGTGGTGGAGGACCTCGACCGCAAGGCCATCTGGGTCAACGGCCAGATGATCCAGCTCATCGCTGCAGCCAACCCGGAGGACATCGATTATACCCACTATGGCATCAACAACGCCTTGGTGATCGATAATACCGGCGCCTTCACCAAGCGTGCCGACCTCGAGCGGCACCTGAAGTCGAAGGGCGTTTCCAAGGTGTTGCTCACAGCCCCCGGCAAGGAGATCCCCAACGTGGTCTACGGCATCAACCACAAAGAGCTCGACATCGAGAACGAAAAGGTGTTCAGTGCGGCCAGCTGCACCACCAACGCCATCTGCCCCATCCTGAAGGTGGTGGAGGACAACCTCGGCATTGAAAAGGGGCACATCGAAACGGTGCATGCCTACACGAACGACCAGAACCTGCTGGACAACTACCACAAGGGTCCGCGTCGGGGTCGCAGTGCCGCCATCAACATGGTGATCACCAGCACCGGTGCAGGCACCGCCGTGGCCAAGGCCATCCCCAGCCTCAAGGACAAGCTCACCGCCAATGCCGTGCGCGTGCCCACCCCCAACGGTTCACTGGCCATCATGAACCTGACGCTGAAGAAGCCCATCGCAGATGTGCCGGCCATGAACGACCTCATCCGCCACGCCGCGCTGAACGGTGAACTGGTGAACCAGATCCACTACCAGGTGGATCCTGAACTGGTGAGCAGCGACATCATCGGGGACACATGCTGCAGCGTGTTCGACAGCAATGCGACCATCGTGGCGCCTGACGGCAGGACCGTCACACTGTACGCCTGGTATGACAACGAGTTCGGCTATACCAAGCAGGTCATCCGCCTGGCCAAGCACATCGCCAAAGTGCGCCGCCTGATCTACTACTGAGCCACCGGCCATCCTGTAAGCAAGGGCGCCCCTCAATGGGCGCCCTTGTTCGTTCCTGCAGGCCCTGGACAGACCGGCCAGGCAGCCGTCCACGGTCCAATGGCGGTATCGAACATGCCGTCCACCGAGTTTCCATCGCGTATGTCCGAACGGAACAACCGGACCATCATTTACACAGGATAACGCCGGGCAGGGAGCACGCGTACCTGCCGGTATGGCAACCACCGAACAGCGCTGACCCGGCTGGTCCAACATGCATCAGTGGCAGGTGAAAAAGCGAAGCCCCGCCTCCAAGCGGAGACGGGGCCCGTTCAGTTCGGTGCCGATCCTTACGGCTGCACCATCAGGCGCTCGCTGTAGAGGCGGTCACCGGCGGTGATGTT
>CAZLGY010000076.1:0-14170 GCA_964559165.1 uncultured Chryseobacterium sp. | reverse complement strand
GAACCCCATCGGTCCCCGCGGGGTGTACGATGAGGCCAAGCGCTTCCAGGAGGCCATCACCATGGCCTACCACACCTACCACGGTTTGGAGACGCGCATCGTGCGCATCTTCAACACCTACGGTCCGCGCATGCGCCTCAACGATGGTCGCGTGCTACCCGCCTTCATCGGCCAGGCCTTGCGTGGCGAAGACCTCACCGTTTTCGGCGATGGCTCGCAGACCCGCAGCTTCTGCTATGTGGATGACCTGGTGGAGGGCATCTATCGGTTACTGCTGAGCGACTATGCCGGACCGGTCAACGTGGGCAACCCCGGCGAGATCACCATTGCGCAGTTCGCCGAGGAGATCATCAAGTTAACGGGAACCACCCAGAAAGTGGTTTACAAGCCGCTGCCCCAGGACGATCCCATGCAGCGTCAACCCGACATCACGCTGGCGCGCAAGCTGCTCGGTTGGGAACCCAAGGTGAGCCGCGCCGAAGGGCTCAAGATCACGTACGCCTATTTCAAAGGTCTGACGCTGCAGGAGTTGAATGAGAAGGAGCACTTCAGCTTCGAGGGGTACGTCAGGAAGTGACCCCCTTGGGGGTGACCAGGCCTCCCCCCAAGGAGGCTTCCACAATTCAGGCAGCTTCATACCTTCGCTGCCCGCCACGTACCAAGGACCAGGGCCTCGGCAGATGGGCGTTCCGCATGAGCTATACCGCCCACCCCTCCGCTGTCGTTGATGAGGGTTGCACCATCGGTGATGGAACCCGCATCTGGCATTTCAGCCATATCATGCCAGGATGTACGATCGGCGAGCGCTGCAACATCGGCCAGAACGTGGTCGTTAGCCCCGGGGTGACACTCGGATGCAATGTGAAGGTGCAGAACAACGTGAGCATCTATACCGGCGTGGAATGCGGGGATGATGTGTTCCTGGGTCCCAGCATGGTGTTCACCAATGTGATCAACCCCCGCAGTGCGGTCAACCGCCGTGAGCAGTATGCCAGGACCCGCGTAGGCCGCGGGGCCAGCATCGGCGCCAATGCCACCATCGTCTGCGGACACGACATCGGTGAGTTCGCTTTCATCGGTGCAGGTGCTGTAGTGACAAAAGAGGTGCCGCCATACGCCCTCGTGGTGGGCAATCCCGCACGCCAGACCGGATGGATGAGCGAGTTCGGCCACAAGCTGAAGTTCGATGCCAACGGCGATGCCACCTGTCCGGAGAGCGGGCAGCGGTACAAGCTGGTGGATGGCCGGGTAACACGCGTTGCTTGATCAGATGATCGGACGATCCAATATCCCCAAGGTGGAAGCCATCCATTGTACCGTTCGACATCGGTTGGTCGCGTCCACGGCATTCCCATTTTCTGATCATCTGATCGCCTGACCATCATGGCCCTTCCCCCGGAACACAGGATCAAGTTCGCCGTGGTCGGCTGCGGCCACATCGGCAAGCGTCATGCTGAAATGGTGAGCCGACACCCCGAGGGTGAGCTGGTCGCGTTGTGCGACATCCGGCCCGCATCGGATCTCGGTGTTGATCACCTCAAGGTTCCCGTGTTCCAGGACCTGGACACCATGCTCAGGGAGGTCCCGTCCATCGACGTGGTTAACGTATGCACGCCCAACGGACTGCATGCACCGCAGAGCCTCAAGGCACTTGAGCACCGCAAACATGTGGTGTGCGAGAAGCCCATGGCACTGACCAAGGCCGATTGCGAGGCCGTCATCTACAAGGCCCTCCAGGTGCATCGTACCGTTTTCGGCGTGATGCAGAACCGCTATAGTCCGCCCAGCATGTGGTTGAAGGATGTGGTGGAGAACGGCGCCTTGGGCGAGGTCCATCTGGTGCAGGTGAACTGCTACTGGAACCGAGATGAGCGTTACTACAAGCCTGGGAGTTGGAAGGGCACCGCGGACCTCGATGGGGGCACCCTCTTCACCCAGTTCAGCCATTTCATTGATATCATGTACTGGCTGTTCGGCGATATCAACGACATCCAGGGCAAATTCGCCGACTTCAACCACCGGGACCTCACCACCTTCGAGGACAGTGGGCTGGTCACTTTCCGGTTCCGCAACGGTGGCATGGGGTGCCTCAATTACAGCACTGCTGTGTGGGACAGGAACCTGGAGAGCAGCATGACCATCATTGGGTCCAAGGGCAGCGTGAAGGTGGGTGGGCAGTACATGGACCAGGTGGAGTATTGCCACATCCAGGGCTACACCATGCCGCAGCTGGCCCCGACCAACCCCGCCAACGACTACGGTCATTACAAGGGCAGCGCCAACAACCACGGCTATATCATCGACAACGTGGTGGACACCCTGAAGGGACGCTCCACCCTGACGACCAATGCCCTCGAGGGCCTGAAGGTGGTGGAGATCATAGAACGCATTTACCAGAAACGGGATGAGCAACAAGCTGTATGAGCGCCTCCTGAGCAAGGAAGCCAAACTGGCCGTCATCGGCCTGGGGTATGTGGGCCTGCCGATCGCGCTGGCATTCGCCCGCAAGATCAGGGTGGTGGGCTTCGACATCAACGAGAAGCGGGTGGACATGATGCGTCGCGGAGAGGATCCCAGCAATGAGCTGGACCCCTCCGAGTTCAACGGATGTGACATCCATTTCACGGCCGACATCAATGACCTGAAGGACGTGGAGTTCTTCATCGTGGCCGTACCCACGCCGATCGATACCCAGAACATTCCGGACCTTGCCCCCCTGCTCGGCGCCACACGCACCGTGGGTCAGGTCCTCAAGAAGGGCGACTACGTGGTGTACGAAAGCACGGTGTATCCCGGCTGCACGGAGGAGGACTGCGTACCCCTTCTGGAGCGCCTCAGCAACCTCCGCTTCGTGGAGGATTTCAAGGTGGGGTACAGCCCTGAGCGCATCAACCCGGGCGATAAGGAACACACGCTGGAGAGCATTGTGAAGGTGAGCAGTGGCTGTGATGCCGAGAGCGCCGAGGTCATCGCCAAGGTGTATGAACTGGTGGTGAAGGCCGGTGTACACCGCGCGGCCAGCATCAAGGTGGCCGAGGCCGCCAAGATCATCGAGAACACGCAGCGTGATGTCAACATAGCGCTGATCAACGAGCTCTCGATCATCTTCAACCGCATGGGGGTCAACACGTACGACGTGCTGGAGGCAGCTGGCACCAAGTGGAACTTCCTCAAATTCCAGCCAGGCCTTGTGGGCGGCCACTGCATCGGTGTGGACCCCTATTACCTGGTGTACAAGGCCAAGGAACTGGGCTACCACGCGCAGATCATCGATGCCGGCCGCTTCGTGAACGACAGCATGGGAGGCTACACGGCCAAGCAAACGGTGAAGAAGATCATTGCCGCAGGAACCAATCCTGCCGATGCCCGCGTGCTGGTGATGGGTGCCACCTTCAAGGAGAACGTCACAGACATCCGCAACAGCAAGGTGGCCGACGTGGTGAACGAACTGAAGAGCTTCAGCTGCCACGTGGATGTGACCGATCCGCACGCCGATGCCGCCGAGGTGAAGCACGAGTACGGCTACGAGCTCGCCAAGGAGATGAAAGGCCCCTACGACGCCATCATCGTGGCCGTGAACCATTCGGAGTACACCGCAAAGGACGAGGCCTGGTTCAAGGGCATGCTGAAGCCCAAGGGCGTGCTGGTGGACCTGAAGGGCGTGTTCCGGAAAAAGGTGAAGGAGCTGCGGTATTGGAGCTTGTAGTAAAGCAACGTGGATGGCGGCTTGGGGATACATGAACATCTTCCTTGGGTCGCTGCTCCTGCTCGCACCTATGGCATACCATGGCTTGCGAAGCGGCTTGTTCGTAGGCTTTTCATGGACCAAGCTCTGGCGGACCGTGGAACGGAGTATCCTGTTTCAGGGTAGTCTGGCGATACTCACTTACTTTCCACTATGGCTGGCAGGGATAGCGAGCATGGGTGAGCGTCCGATGCACCCAGCGATCGATGTCTTTACATAGGCTGTTTTCTTTTTCCATTACGTCTTTTGGGCATACTACGTACCAGTGGTCGTGATCATCAAATTGATACGCTTCGCAGCCAAGTAAATCGCGAGGCCCAAGGGGAGTGCAATTTGAAGGACCATTGTGCATCGGGTCGATCATTGATCGCTCGACACATGCTTCCCAGCACCTTTGATGCTGATCAACCCACATTGGGTCCATGCTCATCGCCGAAGCCGTCGGATACATCATCGCCACACTCGTGGCTAACTTGCACACGACAACGCCTTTGGCACATTAAGCGAACACCATGGGCACACTTTCCGACATCCTGAGCGTATTGCGCAGCGAGCGCAGCCGCCTTTTCTCCAAGTATGGGTTGAAGAGCATGGCCGTCTTCGGTTCGGCCACGCGGGATGATTTCCGGCCGGACAGCGACGTGGACATCATGGTGGAGTTCGAGCCTGATGCCGACTTCGACTATTTCGACCTTGCCTTTGATCTGGAGAGGATCGTGCAGCGAAAGGTGGACCTGGTGATGCGCACCGCTGTGAAGCCCCACTACATGGAATTCATCCAGAAGGATCTGAAGTATGTCTGAGAGAAGCGACAAGGTGAGGGTGATCGACATGCTGGAGGCGGCCCAGCGCGTGGTGGCGAGCATGAACGGCGTACCGCTGGAAGCCTTCCTCGCCAACGCGGAAAAGCGGGATGCCATCGTTTATCGCCTGCAAGTCATTGGCGAAGCGGCCTACAACATCGGGAACGAACTGAAAGAGTCGTATCCAGAGGTCGATTGGTTCAAGATCCAAGGGTTGCGTCACCGGATCGTACACGATTATGCGGCGATCGATGACACGCAGATCTTCCGCATCACGAACAAGTACGTTCCGCCGCTGGTGGAGCACATGACCAGGATCTTGGAGAACTGGCGTGATTGAAGGATCGTGGTTCCTGGGTACCCGTTATGAAACGACCTTTACCACCTGAATGACCTTCTCCAGCAACATCCTCATCACCGGCGGCGCCGGTTTCATCGGCAGCCATCTCGTGCGGCGCTTCGTCACCAGGTATCCGCAGTACCGCATCGTCAACCTGGATGTGCTCACCTACGCGGGCAACCTGGAGAACCTGCGCGATGTGGAGCATGCCGCCAACTACACCTTCGTGAAGGCCGACATCTGTGATACGGAAGCGGTCGCCAGGGTGTTCAAGGAATACGCCATCGATGGTGTCATCCACCTCGCTGCGGAGAGCCACGTGGACCGCAGCATCACCGATCCGCTGGCCTTTGTCCGTACCAACGTGTTCGGCACCGTCACGCTGCTCAACGCCGCCAAGGAAGCGTGGAAGGGCGCTTTCGAGGGCAAGCGTTTCTACCATGTGAGCACCGACGAGGTGTACGGCTCCCTGCACGATGGCGGCCTCTTCACCGAGACCACGCCCTACGCGCCGAACACCTACAAGCTGCCCTACGTGGTGAGCAACTGCAGCAACAACTACGGCAGTCACCACTTCCCGGAGAAGTTGATCCCGCTCATGATCAACAACATCCGCAACAACAAGCCACTGCCGGTCTACGGCAAGGGCGAGAACGTACGCGATTGGTTGTGGGTGGAGGACCACGCCGCCGCCATCGATACCATCTTCCACACCGGCAGGAACGCAGAGACTTACAACATCGGTGGCCACAACGAGTGGAAGAACATCGACCTGGTACACCTGCTCTGCTCCATCATGGACAAGAAGCTCGGGCGTGCGGAAGGGGAGAGCGCGAAGCTGATCACGTACGTGACCGACCGCGCCGGGCACGACCTGCGCTACGCCATTGATGCAGGCAAGATCGAGCGCGAACTGGGGTGGAAACCGAGCATCACCTTCGAAGCGGGCTTGGAGCGCACCGTGGATTGGTACCTGGCGAATACCGAATGGTTGGACCATGTGACCAGCGGGACCTACCAGCAGTACTATCTGGAGCACTACAACGGGCGATGAACGATATGGTCCAGGTACGCGTGCGAGGGTGCGGGAGACAGATGCTCGCACACGCTGCCACCTCCTCCCCCTCGCACATCCGCAACTGCAGCCCCTCGCATCCTTCCGGCTTCGCACCTTTGCACTGAACCATGGGCCTCTTCGGCAGCCTCTTCGGGAAACGGGAAGCATCGGTCGCTCCGGCGGACCTCTCTGTGCTGGGGGTTGACGTGCATTCGCATTTCATACCCGGCATCGATGATGGTGCACAGAACCTCTCCCAGAGCATCGAGCTGCTCACCGCCATGCGCGAACTGGGCTACCGCAAGGTGATCACCACGCCGCACAGCATGGCCGACGGCTACCGGAATACACCGGAGATCATCCTCGGTGGCTTGGAGAAGCTGAAGCGTGAGGTGGTGCGGGTGGGCCTGGACATCCAGGTGGAAGCTGCCGCGGAGTACTACCTGGACCATGAACTGGACCCCAAGGTGGAGGGGCGGCAGGTGCTCACCTTCGGCAAGGATCACCTCCTGTTCGAACTGCCCTTCATCAGCGAACCGCCGATGCTGCGGCAGGTGGTCTTCCAGATGCAGACCCAGGGCTATCGGCCGGTGCTCGCTCATCCGGAGCGCTATGCGTTCTGGTACAATGACTTTTCGCGTTACACCGAGCTCAAGGACCGCGGGGTGCTCTTCCAGCTCAATACCATTGCGTTGATGGGTGCTTATGGCCCCAAGGCGAAGGAGATCGCCGAACGGCTCATCGATGCGGGTGCGTATGAGTTCCTGGGCAGCGATTGCCATCAACTGGGCCACGTGGACGCCATCAGGTCCGCGCTTACGCGGCCCTACCTGCACAAGTTGCTCGACAGCGGCAAGCTGTTGAACGCCACGCTCTGAACCTTACGCGAAGTGTTTCTGGTCGGGCAGCCACCAGCACAGCAGGCCCAGCAACGGCAGGTAAGCGCACACGGCGAAGACCGTATCGATATCGGTGGCATCGGCCAGCCGCCCCAGCAGAGCACTGCCAAGACCAGCCATGCCGAATGCGAAGCCGAAGAACAGCCCGGACACCAGTCCCACCCGGCCGGGGATCAGCAGCTGCGCGTAGACGAGGATGGCAGAGAAGGCCGAGGCCAGGACCAGTCCGGCCAGGAAGGCCAGTACCCCGGTCCAGAACAGGTTGGCGTGTGGCAGTGCCAGGGTGAACGGCGCCGCGCCCAGGATCGATGCCCACACGATGTTGCGATAACCGATGCGGTCGCCCAGGAAGCCGCCGAGCAGCGTACCGATGGCGGCCGCCAGCAGGAAGAGGAAGAGCATCAGTTGTGCCTGCTGAACCTCCAGCCCGAAGCGCCCGATGAGATAGAAGGTATAATAGCTTGTCATGCTGGCCACGTAGAACTGCTTGGAGAAGATCAGCAGCAACAGCGTGGCCACGATGAGCGCCACCTTGCGCGCGGGCAACGCGCTGCCCCGTGCTGCGTTGTTGCGCGCTCCCCGCGCCCGTATTGAAAGCACACGCAGGTACCAGCGTCCCACGCGCCACAGCACGGCCATGGCGAGCAAGGGTAGCACCACGAACCAGCCCACGGTGGCCTGCCCCAGCGGTACCACGATCAGCGCAGCCAGCAAGGGCCCGAGCGCAGAACCGGTGTTGCCCCCCAATTGGAACACCGATTGGGCCAGCGAGCGCTTGCCCCCCGACGCCAGGTAGGCCATGCGCGAGGCTTCGGGGTGGAAGATGGACGAGCCAATGCCGACCAGCGCCACCGCTACAAGGAGCAGCGCGAAGCTGGAGGCCTGGGACAACAGGATCAGGCCGGTCAACGTGGACCCCATGCCGCCCACCAGCGCGAAGGGCCTGGGGCGCTTGTCGGTGAGATGGCCCACCACCGGTTGCAGGATCGATGCGGTGGTCTGGAAGGTGAGGGTGATAAGGCCGATCTGCGCGTAACTGAGCCGGTACGACGCTTTCACCAACGGATAAAGCGCGGGTATCAGGGCTTGCACCGTGTCGTTCAGCAGGTGGGAGAAGGCGATGGCGAGCAGGACCGGGTAGGCGGTCCGCTGCGCGGTGTACAGGGAAGAGGGGCCGCTCGCGGGCATGAGCGGCGCAAAGGTACCGGGATCGTGATGGCGCCTAGGCCGCTCCCGTCTCCAGCTCCCGGCTCACCTTCTTGAACAATCCTTGCAGAACGTTGCCGGGCCCCACCTCCACCACCTTGTTGCACCCATCGGCGAGCATGTGCTGCATGGTCTGGGTCCAACGCACGGGGGCGGTGAGCTGGGCGATGAGGTTGGCCTTGATGCGTGCCGGGTCGGTATGCGGGCGGGCGTCCACGTTCTGGTACACCGGGCAGCGCGGGTTCACGATGGGTGTGAAGGCGATGGCTGTTTCCAGCTCCACGCGGGCAGGTTCCATCAGCGGGCTGTGGAAGGCGCCGCCCACGGGCAACACGAGCGCGCGCTTGGCACCGGCGGCCTTCAAGGCCTCGCAGGCGGCGTTGACGGCCTCCACGGTGCCGCTGATCACCAGCTGTCCGGGGCAGTTGTAGTTGGCGGGCACCACCACGCCGGGGATGCCCTTGCACACTTCTTCCACCTTGTCATCCTCCAGGCCCAGGATGGCGGCCATGGTGCTCGGTTGCAGTTCGCAGGCCTTCTGCATGGCGTTGGCGCGTGCTGCCACCAGCTTCAGCCCATCGCTGAACTCCATGGCACCGGCCGCCACCAGCGCACTGAACTCGCCCAGGCTGTGGCCGGCCACCATGCCGGGCTGGAACGCGTCACCCATCACCTTGGCCTTCACCACGCTGTGCAGGAAGATGGCCGGCTGGGTCACCTTCGTTCGCTTCAGGTCGGCCTCACTGCCCGTGAACATCACGTTGGTGAGGTTGAAGCCCAGGATGTCGTTGGCATGTTCGAACCAGATGCGGGCGTTGCTGTCAGCATCGTACAGCTCCTTGCCCATGCCGGGGAATTGGCTGCCCTGTCCGGGGAAAACGTAGGCGGTCATGCGGTCGTCGGTCAACGATATGATTCGGTCAGGCCCATCTTGGAGCCTGTTCGGGATCTCCCCTTATGATGCGAGCGATGAGCATCGGGCCACCGGCCAGGGCGCAGAACCGGAGCAACACCGGAACTGCGTGTCGGCTTCTGCAACGAAGTAAGGTCGCCCAGGACCATTGCTGAGCCGGACGCGGAGATCCCCAACAGGCTCTTGTCGCCCATTCCGGTGGACGGTTCAATCGCGGCGGCCGAACAGGCGCAGCAGCGACAGGAACAGGTTGATGAAGTCAAGGTACAGGCTCAGCGCACCCATCAGGGCCATTTTCTGGGCGGCTTCCGTGCCACTGGCGACCACTTCGCCCATCCGCTTGAGCTTCTGCACATCGTAGGCGGTGAGGCCGGTGAAGACCACCACGCTGATGATGCTCACCACGTAACTCATGGTGTCGCTCTTCAGGAACATGTTCACCAGCGAGGCGAGCACAATACCGATCAGGCCGATCATGAGGATGCTGCCCAGCTTGGTGAGGTCTGTCCGGGTGGTGTAGCCCGCCACGGCCATGATACCGAACACGCCGGCGGTGATGAAGAACACGTTGGTGATGGACCCGATGGAGTAGATGAGGAAGATGTAGCTGAGGCTGATGCCCATGATGGTGGCGAAGGCGATGAAGGTGAGCAGCAGTGCGGTGCCGCTCATCCGCTCCACCAGTCCGCCCATGAGGAACACCAAGCCCAATGGCGCCAGCATCACCACCCAGCCAAGGATGGTGTTGCTTCCGGTCTCGAAGTCGATCAGGTAGGACAGTTTGTCCATGTCCGTTCCGAACCACCAGGCCATCACGCCGCTCACCACCAGGGCGAGCGCCATGTAGCTGAACACCTGCGCAAGGAAGGTGCGCACGCTTGCTGCCGCGTAAATATCAGGACCGTGGATCACCTGTCCGGTCTGCTGGGAGGGATAGTTGCTCTGTTCCATGATCGTTCGTTGGGCCTAAGGTAATGTCTTGCGTGTCCCATTTCAGTGCAATGAAGCACTGATCAGTTTGATGAACTCCTCGCGCGTGCGGTGGTCCTCCAGGAAGACCCCGGTGAACGCGCTCGTCGTGGTCACTGAATTCTGCTTCTGTACGCCGCGCATCTGCATGCACAGGTGGCTGCATTCCAGTACCACGGCCACCCCCAGGGGGTTCAGGGTCTCCTGGATGCAATCGCGGATCTCGTTGGTGAGCCGTTCCTGCACCTGCAGGCGGCGTGCGTAGGCATCCACCACGCGCGGGACCTTGCTCAGGCCCACGATCCGCCCGTTGGGGATGTAGGCCACGTGCGCCTTGCCGAAGAAAGGGAGCATATGGTGCTCACACATGCTGTACACCTCGATGTCCTTCACCAGCACCATCTGGCTGTAGGCCTCGGTGAACATGGCGCTGCGCAGGATGGCCGCGGGATCGAGGTCGTAGCCGTGGGTGAGGTACTGCAGGGCCTTTGCCACGCGCTCGGGTGTCCTCTTCAGTCCTTCCCGCCCCGGGTCCTCGCCGATGGCCTTCAGGATATGGCCGTAGTACCCACCGATCTCCGCAATGCGACCGGCATCGTACTGGTCGATGCGCTCGTACCCCTCGCCGCTGGTCTCGTGCTCACTCCCCATGGTACTCGGCATAGTTGTTCTCCGTCTCCTCCACTTTCACGCTCCGCAGGTGCACGCCCAAGGCATGCACCGGGGTCACCAATTGCTCCCAGATCGCCACACAAAGGTTCTCCGTGCTGCTGTGGCGGCCCCGCATGAAGGGCACATCCACATCGATGTTCCTGTGGTCGAGGTGGTCGATGACATGCTCCTTGATGATCCGGCTCAGCACGCTCAGGTCGGTGACGAAGCTGGTGTCGGGGTCCTGCTGGCCGCTGACGGTCACCCACAACACATAATTGTGCCCGTGCCCGTTCGGGTTCGAGCACTTTCCGAAGACCTCCATGTTGCGTTCGTCGCTCCAATCGGTCCGGGCAAGGCGGTGCGACGCGCAGAAGCGCTCCCTGCGGGTGATGTGTACGATGGGCATGGATCGTGCGCCCGCGGTCGGGCCGTGTGGTGGTGCAAAGGTAGGGTCGTTCGCCGCAGGCCCCCGGTATCCGCTCCCAGGCAACCCTTGGATGGGCCCGCTGATCACCGGTACCTTCGCACGGCTGGACGTCGCGTGGCTTCGGGATCGGTCCCGAAGGTGTCAGCGATCCCCGGCCCGAAACATGATCGTAGTGACCGGCGCGGCAGGCTTCATCGGCAGTGCCCTTGTGGGTGAGTTGCTGCGCCAAGGATGGCAGGGCATCGTGGCCGTGGACGACTTCTCCCGAGCGGACAAGGCTCCCAACCTGGCCGGAAAGACCCTCACGGCCAAGGTGGATCGCAAGGAGTTCTTCACCTGGCTGGATGCCAACGAGCAGCTTGTGCAGTTCATCTTCCACCTCGGTGCCCGTACCGATACCACCGAGTTCAATAAAGCCATCTTCGACGAGCTGAACCTGCATTACAGCCAGCGCATGTGGGAGGCCTGCGTGAAGTACGGCATCCCGCTGGTGTACGCATCCAGCGCCGCCACCTACGGCAGTGGCGAGCTTGGCTACAGCGACCACGACGAAGCGCTCCCACATCGGCTGGAACCGCTCAACCCTTATGGCGACAGCAAGAACGACTTCGATAAGTGGGCGCTGGTGCAGCAGCGCAAGCCCTTCTTCTGGGCGGGACTGAAGTTCTTCAACGTCTACGGCCCCAACGAATACCACAAGGGTCGCATGGCCAGCGTGGTCTTCCACGCCTTCAACCAGATCAATGCCACGGGTGGCATGAAACTCTTCCGCAGCCACCGGCCCGACTTCAAGGACGGTGAACAGCTGCGTGACTTCGTCTATGTGAAGGACGTGTGCAACGTCTGCCTGTTCCTCATGGAGCACCGCACCCACAGTGGCCTCTACAACCTGGGCAGCGGGACGGCGCGCACGTTCCTGGACCTGGCGCGTGCCACCTTCAAGGCGATGGGGAAGGAGGAGCACATCTCCTTCGTCGATACCCCGGCGGATATCCGCGACAAGTACCAGTACTACACCGAGGCGGACATGTCAAAGTTGAAAGGCATCGGCTACGATGCACCGTTCCACACGTTGGAGGAGGGGGTGGCCGATTATGTCAGCCAATACCTCCTTCCCCACCGACATCTGTAGGGGAGGCGGGAGCGAGTGCGAGCAACTGGGTGCGCAGGTGAAGAAGGCGCTGGCGCAGCTCGGTATGTGGGTCGAAGGGCTGTTCGATCGGCATCGTTCGGCGCAGCAGGTCACGTGCACCCTGCAACGTGTATCCCTGCTCCTTCACCAGTTCCTTGATCCGCTTGAGCAGCGCGATATCCTTCCGCGTGTATTGCCGGTCGCCACGCCCGGTGCGCTTGGGCCGGATCATGCCGAACTCCTTCTCCCAATGGCGGATGAGCGACGTGTTCACACCCATGTCCTCGGCCACCTCGCCAATGGACCAATACAAGCGCTCCACGGTCTTCTCCTTGTACGGCATGCGGACCGCAAATGTACCGATCAGTCCAACGACTGGCCTGCATTGCGCGACAATTCCACCAGGCGTGCATATTCCTCCGCGGTCAGGTCGTTGAAGTAGTAGTTGGCGGGGTCCACCGGCTCTCCCTTGCGGCGCACTTCATAGTGCAGGTGCGGTCCGGAGCTGAGGCCCGTGTTCCCCACGAGGCCGATCACATCCCCCCGCTTCACGCGCTGTCCCACGCGCACCTTCACGGCGCTCAGGTGGGCATAGAGCGTTTCGTAGTCGAAGCCGTGGTCGATCACCACGTGCATGCCATAGCCGTTGCTGCCATAGTCCGCATAGGTCACCCGCCCATCGCCGGTGGTATGGATCTCCGTGCCGGTCTTGGCGGTGAAATCCATCCCTGCATGGAACCTGGGGATCTTGTGGATGGGGTGGATGCGCATGCCATAGCCGCTGGCCATTTTCGTCAGGTCCTCATTCGGTATCGGCTGTATCGCCGGAATGCTGGCCAACAACTCCTTCTTCCGCATCACCAGTTGCGCCACCTCATCGAAGGACCGTGATTGCACCACCAATTTCCGACTGAGCTCATCCAGCCTTCTGCGGGTGTCGATCACCAGGTCGCTGCCGGCATAGCCTTCCAGGTCCCGGTAACGGTTAATGCCGCCCACCCCCGCCTGGCGTACCGTGGCCGGTATCGGGTCCGCCTCGAAGATCACCCGGTAGATGTTGTCGTCGCGGCGCTGCACATCCTCCAGGACCTCCTGCGCCTGCTCCAATTGTTTGTTCAGCAGTTCATACTGCAGTTGAAGCTGCTGGTTCTCCCGCCGCATGTTGGCCTCCTTCGGGCTGTCCACGAACTGGTACACCAGGAAGATGCCCAACAGCCCCACGACCAGCCCGGGAAGAAGCGCCAGTACCGTGCGCCGGGTCTTTTGCCATGCACTGAGCCGGATACGCTCGAAATTGAGCGTCTGCGGGTTGAAGCGGTACTTATGCTCTGGCATGCGGCAGTAGCGGAAGGGCCAAATTAACCCAAGCTGTCCGGTCACGCTCCCGTCCATCCGTTAAAGAATGTGTACCCGGGCGGGGGACCGCCGTGACCGACGCTCGGTACTTTTGCCGCTCTTTCGCTTCACCATGCTCACCTCGCAGCAGATCCGCCAGAAGTTCCTCGACCACTTCGCCCGCCACGGCCACGCCATCGTTCCCAGTGCCCCCATGGTGGTGAAGGACGACCCCACGCTCATGTTCACCAACGCGGGCATGAACCAGTTCAAGGACCTCTTCCTGGGCAACCGGCCCGCGCAGCACAAGCGCATCGCCGACACCCAGAAGTGCCTGCGCGTATCCGGCAAGCACAACGACCTCGAGGAGGTGGGCATCGACACGTACCACCATACGATGTTCGAGATGCTCGGCAACTGGAGCTTCGGCGACTACTTCAAGAAGGAGGCGATCCAGTGGGCTTGGGAGCTGCTCACCGAGGTCTATGGCATCGACAAGAACAACATCTATGTCACCTACTTCGGTGGTGACGACAAGGACAAGCTGCCCGCCGACCTGGAGACCCGCGACCTGTGGAAGCAGTTCATGGCCGAGGACCGCATCCTGCCCTTCAGCCGCAAGGACAACTTCTGGGAGATGGGCGACACCGGTCCCTGCGGGCCGTGCACCGAGATCTTCTACGACCACGG
>CAZLGY010000075.1:0-14320 GCA_964559165.1 uncultured Chryseobacterium sp. | reverse complement strand
GCACCTCCACCACCACGCTCTTGCTGGCCGGCGTCCCGCTCCTGTGCGCCTTCAACTGCAGCGGCACCAGGGCGTTCGCTTCGGGGAAATACGTTGCAACGCAGCCGCGTGCAATGGCATAGGGCAGCACAAAGAAGTCGTGGGCCGCGCGCTCCCGTTCGTAATGACTGTACAGGTCCACCCGGTCGCGTTCTCGCAGCCCCGCGGCACGCATGTCGTCAGCATGCATAAGCACCACGCGGCGCTCCCCATGGATGCCCCGATAATGGTCATCCAGGCCGTAGATGGTGGTGTTGAACTGGTCGTGGGTCCGTATGGTCATCATCATGAAACGTCCATCGGGCACGTTCCATTCCGGGGTGGCATCGATGCTGAACTGCGCCCGGCCCGTGGGCGTGGTGAAGCGTGCGCCGTCCCGTGCGCCGTTGGGCAGCACGAAGCCATCCGGCTTGCGCACGCGCTGATTGAAGTCATGGAAACCGGGGATCACCGCGGCGATCTCCTCGCGGATGCGATCATGGTCCCGGGCCAGTTCGGACCATTGCACCGGCGCTCCGTCACCCAATGTCGCAGCGGCGATCCCGCATACGATCCAGGGTTCGCTGCGCAGCTGGGGGGATGCCGGCTCCAGCGCTCCTTGTGACCGGTGCACCACGCTCATGCTATCCTCCACCGTGACGAACTGTGGGCGTGCGTCCGGCACCGGTGAGCCATCCAGGTTGCGGGGCAGGTCGCGCTCGCTGCGGCCGAGGCAGGGCAGGATGATGGCTTCCTCCCCCGTGATGATGTGACTGCGGCTGAGCTTGGTGCTGACCTGCACCGTGAGGGCGCAGTTCATCATGGCGCGGGCGGTGACCTCACTGTCCGGGGTGGCGCTGATGAAATTACCTCCAAGCGCCATGAACACCCTGGCGCGTCCATCCCGCATCGCCCCGATGCAATCCACCACATCAAAGCCGTGGGCCCGCGGTGCGCTGAACGCATAACGCGCATCCAGTGCCTGAAGAAAGGCCTCTCCGGGTTTCTCATAGATGCCCATGGTGCGATCGCCCTGGACGTTGCTGTGACCACGCACAGGACAGGCTCCAGCGCCTTTCTTCCCGAAGGCACCGCGCAGGAGCAGGAGGTTCACCACCTGCTGCACATTGGCAACTGCGTTGACATGCTGGGTAAGACCCATGGCCCAGGTGATGACGATGCGGTCCGTGGCACAGCAGAGGTCGGCCAATTGCTGCAATTGGCCAAATGGGATGGCACAGAGCTCCGCCATGCGCATTGCATCCACGGTCCGCAGGTCCGCGATGAAAGCCTCGTAGCCTTCGGTCCGGTCGTTGATGAACCGCCGGTCGAACACGGTACCGGGTGCAGTTCCCTCACGGTCCAGCAGGAGGCGCATCACACCCTTCAGCAGGGCGACATCGGTATTGATCCGAAGCCCGATATGCAGGCTGCTGAGCGCGGTGCCTCCGGCAAGGACGGAGCGCGGGCTCTGTGGATCGATGAAGCGCTCGGTGCCCGCCTCCGGGAGCGGGTTCACGCTTACCACCTTCCCCCCGTTGTTCACGCACTTGGTGAGCGCGCTCAACATGCGCGGATGGTTGGTGCCGGGGTTCTGCCCCATCACAATGATCAGTCCCGCGTGGTGCAGGTCCTCAAGCGATACCGTCCCCTTCCCCACCCCGATGGTCCCGCCCAGGCCCACGCCACTGCTCTCGTGGCACATGTTGCTGCAGTCGGGCAGGTTGTTGGTGCCAAAGCGGCGCACGAACAGCTGGTACAGGTAGGCGGCCTCATTGCTGGCGCGGCCACTGGTGTAGAACACGGCCTCATTGGGATCCGAAAGTCCGTTCAGGCGCCCGGCAATGGTGGCGAACGCCTCGTCCCAGGAGATCGGCGCGTAGTGGGAGGAGCCTTTGCGCAGCACAAAGGGCTCCGTGATACGCCCGGCCTTGCCCAGCTGATAGTCGCTCCAACGGCTCAACTCCTCCACGCTGTGCGTGGCGAAGAACGCCCTGTCAACCCGTTTGGTGGTGGCCTCCTCCGCGATGGCCTTCACGCCGTTCTCGCAGTATTCGCCGAGGCGGCTGCGGTGGTCGGGGTCGGGCCAGGCGCAGCCCGGACAGTCGAACCCATCCTTCTGGTTGAGCTTGTTGAGGATACCGATGCCGGAAAGTACTCCGGTCTCCTCGTGCAGGTGGCCCAATGCCCGTGCGAGGGCGGGAATGCCTGCAGCGCGATCGGGGCGGGGGCCGACCTGCAGTCCGGTGTGCCGGTCGGGTGGCAGGAGCGCAATGGCGCGGGTGTTCATGGGGTGAAAGTTATCCAAGGCGCGTGGCACGATGGCGCCACCGCCCCACACCCGGCCCGAACTGCTCAAGGCCACATCAAGACGGCCCACCGATCGCGATGCGTTCGCCTTGCTGCATCCAACACGTGCGCGATGAACGGTTCCTTGGCACGTGTGTAAGCCTCCCGATCGTTGGGATGCGCGGCGGCAAGCTCCTGCTTCAGGGCCTCGTAACGCATGGCAGCGGCCTTGTTCATACGAAGGAGATCACGGAAGAGCAGACGGTCGGCCGTGGCCTCGTCGGGTTGCACCATGTGGACATGATAGGCGCGGTCACCGAAGGCGTTTCGACCGATGAACCACGCATAGAACGGAGCGCGTTCGCCCATGGTGGGCCTCCAGATGAACTCGTATCCAAGCTCCCGCATGACAGGCACGACCTCGCTTCTGACACGGTCAAGGTCGGACACCTCCACCTGGATGTCGATGATCGGCTTTGCTCGGAGGCCGGGTACAGCGGTGCTCCCGATGTGCGCGAATCCAGTGCAGAGATCAGCGGGCAGCACATTGCGCAGGCGCTCCTCCTCTGCGGTGTATCGACCGGGCCAGGCGGGGTCATATGCCACTATGGCGATGGGTTCACGGCCGAGCTCCGTGATGCGCTGCGGGACGGTATCGGCGTGCGTGCTCATGCGTTGTCCGCGTATATGTTGAACCGGTCGCCGCGCAGGAACCCGACCAGCGTGAGGCCTTGCTGGCGTGCCAATTCGACGGCGAGGGAGGAGGGCGCGCCAACCGCGGCCATCAGCGGAATGGCTGCCACAACGCACTTCTGCACCAGTTCGAACCCCGCACGACCGCTGACGAGCAACATGGCATCCCCGAGCGGGAGGCTTGCAGCCAGCGCGGCACCGATCAACTTATCCACGGCATTGTGGCGACCGACATCCTCGCGCAACAACAGGAGTTGTCCTCCACGATCGAACAGGGCGGCAGCGTGAATGCCCCCCGTATGCTTGAAGAGGGTCTGGGCGGCCCGCATGCGTTCGGGCAGCGCGGTGATCAGGGCAGGGTCCACGGCGCCCCAAGGAGCGATCCTGCGCTGGCACAGCACGTGCACCGCCTCGATGCTGCTCTTGCCGCACACGCCACAGCTGCTGGTGACATGGAAGTTGCG
Source organism: uncultured Chryseobacterium sp. (assembly GCA_964559165.1). Lineage (GTDB taxonomy): Bacteria > Bacteroidota > Bacteroidia > Flavobacteriales_F > PHOS-HE28 > PHOS-HE28. Next base: position 10,856 of record CAZLGY010000075.1, on the reverse strand, counting down.
CTGCCATCGGTCGGGGTCCAGCACCATCCCCGGCCGCAGTTCAACGCGGACCACGTGGCCCCGCTCCCGGGGCTTCACCTCCTCGCAGTGCACCACCCGCACCACATCAGATGCTGCGGTGATCAGTCCTTCGGTGAACAGGAAGCCGAGCGCGAGCTCATGGTCGTTCCCCGGAGTGCGCATGGTAACGCTCAGGCGGACCTCCTTGCGGTGGTCCAGCGGACCGTGGCCGAGACGTATCTCCAGGGGCTCCTCGGTCACCAGCAGGTCCTCGGCAGTAGCGGGTACACCCGACTCCAGCCGCGTGATCATCACCGGGGTAACGGGCACAGGCATGCTCACGCCCCGAAAATACCGCCTAACTCCCAGCCCGCCGCCAACAGCCCACCAGGTGGTCATTGACCATGCCGATGGCCTGCATGTAGGCATAGACGATCGTGGTGCCCACGAAACTGAACCCCGCGCCCCTCAAGTCCCTGCTGAGCGCATCGCTAACAGGTGACCGGGTGGGAACTTCGGCCATGGTGGTCCAGTGGTTCACCACGGTGCGATGGTCAACATGCTTCCAGACGAACCGGTCGAAGGCACCTGGCCCCTGCTCCATGATGCGGATCCATGCCCGGGAATTGCCTATGGCACTGAGGATCTTCTGTCGGTTGCGGATAATACCCGGGTCGTTCATCAACCGCTCCACGTCCTTCGGCCCATAGCCAGCGATCCGCTGAGCGTCCCACCCGTCGAAGGCCTTCTCATAGCGCTCCGTGCGAACGAGGACCGTATGCCAACTGAGCCCTGCCTGCGCGCCGTCAAGGATGAGCTTGGCGAGCAGGCGCCTGTCATCGTGCTCCGGAACACCCCACACGGTATCGTGGTAGTGCCTGTAGATGTCATCCTTCAGGCACCAGGGGCAGCGCTCCTTGGTGCGGGCGTTCATGCAGCAAGAACAATGGGCCGGACGAAGTTCGGGAACTTCGTCCGGCCCATCAGGCGCAGGTCCGCTCACTACGGGGTCACCACAAGGCGCTCCACAACGTAGTCCGTGGTGCCTGCGATGCGCAGGATGTATTGGCCTGCGGGAAGCGCATGGGCGAACTGGATGGTGCGCGGAGCGCTGTCGGAACCGGTCGCCACACGCTGGTCGTGCAGCAACTTGCCGGAAAGGTCATGCACGGTCAGCTGCACGGTCTCCTCAGCGTGGAAGCCGCTCAACGATAGTTCCACATGACGACCGTTGGAGGGGTTGGGCCACAGGGTGAGGACAGGCAATTCGTCCGCAATGGTCTTCATGTAGGCACCGCCGCCGTCCTCCTCCATGGAGGAGGTGGCCACGATGCTGAGCGTGCAGACATCGCCGTAATCACACCAGGTGACACCGCCATCCCTGCTGTGACGCACCCGTACGTTGTAGGTGTTGCCAGCCACGAGCGGGTTGACGGACCAACTGAGCGGGAGGTGATAGCCCGTGGTGGTCTGTGTGCTGGTGTACCCGAGGGCCGCGTTGGTGAACTCGAACTGGTACCGGGTGGCACCACGCACAGGGCGGGCCGTCACGAACTGCGAACGGGTACGCGTGGAACCGCATGAGTAGTATTGGTTCCCGGGGATGTCCATGAGCTTGGTGTAGGGACAGAGCGCGGCCACGGGGTCGATCATCAGGCGGCAAGCGGGTCCCCACTCCCCGTTCACTCCGTTGACGCGCGCACGGATGCGGAGGTTCAACAAGGTGAGCTGTGGCAGGGCAGGGATGGCACCGCTCCATGAGAGCCTCAGGTGACAGGCGCGGGTGGCACCCGTTCCGGCCCCATCGGATGTGGCATGGTTGCGGAACCGCCGCAAGGAGTACGATCCATTGGGATCGAAGAACCAGAACTCGTACCCATCATCCGTCTGGTCGCCGACCCCCCATTGGGCGGTAACATCCGCGTTGGGAGATGCGACGACATGGTTGGAGGGGTCCCAATCAAGTTTGTCACGCGAGGTGAAAATGGCTTGCTGGGAGCTCATTGGCAGGCAGAAATAGCCGTTGTCCGGCATGCTGCTCTCGGTGGTGAAGCTTCCGCGTGATGCGTTGTCCACGATACGCTCACCGGAGCCATCGCGCAAGGTGTAGCCACCGGTCGCCATGCCGTCCCCTGCGCTGTCGAACAGCCGGAAGCGGAAGCACCCGTTGGGGATGCAGCAGCTCACTGCGATGTCCGTATCACTGGCATAGCCCGAACCGGAACAGACCGTGTAATCGAACCCTTCACCGGTGATCTCCCAGCTGGTCTGTGAACCGAACGCGTCCGTGCGGATGCTCAGTGCCAACTGCTGCTCGCATCCGAGGTCCAGGCGCACCACGCGGTTGCAGGCGGTGCCATTGTAGTTCGTGAATCCACCGACCAAGGTGATGGTGCCATCAGGTTGCCAGGCACTGCCATACACCCAGTTGTTGAAGCCAGCACCGATATCGAAACCGGCATCGCGGGTACCCGAGGTGTTCAGGCGAACGAAGCGGTTCACCGAAGCGCCGTTGTATCCGGTGAAATTCCCGCCGGCCAGGATCTTGCCATCGCCCTGCAGGGCAAGGGTGTACACCCAGTTGTTGAAGCCCGTTCCCGTGGTAAAACCCGTATCCATGGAGCCAGTGCTCGTCAGGCGAACGATGCGCGATGCCGCAACGCCTTGGTAGGTGGTGAACAAACCACCAAGCAAGATCTTGCCATCGTCCTGGTGCAGGCACGCAAAGACCGCCTGGTTGACGCCTGTCCCCACCGCGAAAGCTGGATCGAGGACCCCGGTGGACAAAAGGCGCGCAACACCGGGACTAGACTGCCCATCGAAGGTGCTGAACACACCTGCCACGACCAACCTGCCCTCCGCGTCCAACGAGATGTCATAGATATCGCTGTTGGCTCCCGCTCCGGCGGCGAAGGCCAGATCGCGCGAACCATTATCAGCCAGCTGTACGACGCGGCCGGCGGCACTTCCATCGAACGCCGTGAAGCTGCCTCCGACAAGGATGCGACCATCGGGACGCACCGCGATCGCGGTAACCGCACCCGTGTTGATACCAGCGCCTACGCTGAAGGTGCCATCGACGGTACCATCGCTGTTCAACCGCACGAGGCCCGGAGAGGGCTGACCGTTGAACGATGCGAACGTTCCCCCCACCAGGATGCGGCCACTGGCATCCAGTTCGATGACATTGATCTGGCCGGATGCCCCGGTTCCCACATTGCTATTGAAGGCCGCATCCAGCGCACCCGAGCGCGATACGCGGACGATGCGGCCGACCGAAGTGCCGGTGTACACCGACATCGTACCGCCCATGATGACCTGTCCATCGGGTTGGGCGGCGATCGCGAAATTGCGTGCGTTGGAGCCGCTACCGATGGTGAAGGACGGGTCTACGGCTATGGATTGCGCCTTCACGGCACCCGCAAGGAGCCATGTGAGCAGCAGGGACAGAAGGACGAGCCCCGGGAATACACCGCGCCAGGGAGCTGCCGTCGTTGAAGGTCGGGTAACGTGTACCATGACATGGACTGTTTTGGGGGGTAGGCGTTTCATGATGTTCGGTCCGGGCGTGAGTTCTTTCAATGGTTGTTTACGGGGGTCGGCCGCTTGGGGTTACAGGGCACCGACCGGCCTTCGTTCCTTTGGCGCATGACCGGTACACCCCTGACGGACCTGCACCAGCGCACCCACCGCAGCCTGCGGATAAGCATCGTGGACAAGTGCGACCTGCGCTGCACCTACTGCATGCCGGAGGACCAGCACTTCCTGCGGCGCGAAGAGCTGATGACGCGGGGGGAGATCGGCACCATCGCCCGGTTGTTCGTGGAGCGCTATGGGATCACCCGGATCCGCCTTACCGGTGGCGAGCCCCTCGTGCGCCCGGACGCCGTGGACATCGTACGGGACCTCGCACAGCTCGGCATCCCGCTCGGCCTCACCACCAATGCACTAACCCTGCACAAGCACCTGGAGGGGCTCGTGGATGCCGGACTGCGCAGCCTGAACATCAGTCTGGACACCTTCGACGCCGAGCGTTTCAAACGCATCACCAGACGGGACGGCTTTGATACCGTATGGAACAATATCCGCATGGCCCTTGCGCAGGAACTGCGCGTGAAGGTGAACATGGTGGTGATGCGCGGGGTCAATGACGATGAGCTCCTTCGGTTCGTTGAGCTCACGCGCGACCACGACATCCACGTGCGCTTCATCGAGTTCATGCCTTTCGCAGGCAATGGGTGGGGGCGCGAACGCGTGTACACCTATGCGGAGATGCTGGGCCACATCGGCAGCGTTCACAGTTTCGTGAAACTGAGCGACGAGCCCCACAGCACGGCCAAGGCCTATCGCGTGCCCGGTTGGAAGGGCACCTTTGCAGCGATCAGCACCGTGACAGAGCCTTTCTGCGGCCGATGCGACCGACTGCGGATAACAGCGGAAGGGAGGATGCGCAACTGCCTGTTCGCGCGTGAGGAGACGGACCTGCTCTCGGCCCTGCGCCGTGGCGAGGACATCGCACCCTTGATCGAGGCCAACGTGCTGGCGAAGCACGCCATGCTCGGTGGACTACCACCCTTCAAGCCCGAGAAGCAGGAGGAGGTGCTGCACGACCTGAGCGCGCGGCCGATGGTGAGCATCGGCGGATGATCCGGCACCGACGTCCAGCACGACCCGGTGGCACGGAACCACCCTTTGTGGGTATTGCGGGGTGGGCGGCACCATCCCAACATTCGCCGTTGGATGCTTCGGACCCATAGCCTTAAGGATCATTTCACGGCGATCTCCTAACATTACAACGCCCCTGTGCCAGATGCGACAGTACCTGCTGCCCCTTTTCATGGCCGTTCAGGCGGGAGGTTCCTGGGCACAGGACCTTGAACAGGTGGGCAAGAAAGGTGGGGTGGGGCTCACGGGGGGCCTCAGCGCGTTCGGAGCGGCTTACACCACGGACCTGAACGATGCCCGGATGGCTCCGTTCACCTGGGGCTTGAACGGAAGGCTCAACCTGAGCATCTACGAACTGCAGGTCCCGTTCAGCTTCGTGTTCAGTGAGAAGGAACGTGATTTCCGGCAGCCATTCAATCAGTTCGGTGTAAGCCCCCGCTACAAATGGGCCACCGCGCACATCGGGCACCGTACCATGCACCTCAGCGAGCTCACGATGAGCGGCCAGCGCTTCCTGGGTGGTGGCATCGAGCTTCGGCCACGCAAATTCAGGTTCAGCGCGATGCACGGCCGCCTGCGGAAGGAGATCTTCGCTGATACCACGGTGGAGGCGGTGGTGGAGCCCGCCTTGGAGCGGTGGGCCAGTGGTGCCAGCATCGGCGTGGGCACCGAGGACACCCATGTGGACCTGGCGCTGTTCCAAGGCAAGGACCGCTATGACCCTGTGGCATTGCGCGACACCACTGCAGGCCTGCCGCAACCGGAGGAGAACCTGGTGGCCGGCCTGGGGGGGGCCATCCGGCTGGCCAAGCCCCTCCAGTTCCAATTCGATGTGGCGGGCAGCCTGCACAATGTTGGTGTCAAGCCTGCTACGCGGGAAGGTCCGGGCAATGAACTGTCCAATGACCTCGACTCGTATTTCTTCAACCTGGACCGCACCACGCGCTGGGGCACAGCCATCCGCACGGGTCTCAGTTACAACAACAGGGGGTTCACCATCAGCGGTAACTATGAGCGCATCGACCCCCTGTTCATGACCCTGGGCAACTATTTCTTCCTGCGGGATGTGGAGAATATCCGAGGCAGCTTGGGCACAGGGATCTTCAAGCAGAAAGTGCGGCTCACCGGTTCCGTAGGTGTGCAGCGGAACAACCTGTCGGAGGCACTTGCCACCAGTACACGCCGCCTGATCGGCAGCGCCGGGATATCCTACAACAGCGGCAAGGTGGTGACGCTCGCGGTCAATTGGAGCAACTTCGAGGCGGATGTGCGCAGCGCCTTCGAGGCGGCAGGCACCGATACGCTCACGCTGCGCCAGGTGTCCCAGAACATCACGGCGAACGCAGGGTTGAAATTCCGGAACACCAGCAGCGGCACCATTCGTTCGATGGATATCTCCGGTGGTTACCAGACCTTCACCAACGAAGGTTATCCTTCCCAACCGGCCACCACCACGGGCACCTTCACCGGAAGTGTCGGCTATCGCTCCCGCTCCAAGCAACGTGCGTTCAGCTGGGGAGTGCGCCTCACCGCAAGCGCGTTCGGAGAGAACGGTGCCGCCCGCCTGCGCAACGGCCTGTCGATCAATTCCCGCAAGGGCTTCAACAAGGACCGTACGGGCCTTTCAGGACGGCTGGCCTACTACCTGAACCGGGGCGAGGACAGGGCCAGTTCCTCGCTGGTCGGCAACCTGGGCATCGATCAACGGATCGCACGCACCCATCGCTTTGGCTTCATGTTCAACTACAGTGGCCGCAGTGCGACCACGAACATTGAAACGAGCCAGTACCAGGTGCGCATTCAGGCCACCTACTCCGTGGAATTCAAGAAACGCGAGAAAAAACCGGAAACGCCATGATCGCATTCCATCACAGGCTATTGCTGGTATTGGGCATGCTCGCCAGTGCCGGCCATGCCATTGCTCAAGGCGCGCTGCCAATGACGGTGACCACCACCGTGCCGCTCCCTCCTCCGCTGACGTGGACGGACCTGCAGGAACAGGCAGCCGGAGCAACGGTGAGCATCGTCAACTCCGGGCCCGCCAGGCAGGCAGCCGCCTTCATCACCCTGCGCTGCGCTGAGCGCGGTATCGTCATCCGGTCCAGGAGCACCTTCACCCAGGACCAGTGCATCGATATCGAACCGGGCCCGCAGACGCTCAACCTCGACGAATTGAGCCAGCAGGTGGACGGCGCCTTCAGCCAGGACGATTTCGAATTCACAGGCATCACCTATGCCCAGGTGCGCGACCAGCAGCTACTACCCGAAGGTTATTGGGAGATCTGCATCCAGTTGCTCGACTGCACGGACGGTTCGGCGTTGAGCGCGCCCATCCCGGCGGGCTGTGCGGGTTGGGTGGTGGTGCATCCGCAGCCGCCCATCCTGACGAGCCCCTGCGGCACGAACTTCATGCTTCCCGATGGCGTGCTGCTGGTGACGTGGACCTTCAGCCCCCCGCCCGCGCTGGCCGACCGTATCGGGTACCGGCTGGACATCGTGCGGATAGACCCGTTGGACGGTCGTGAAGGGGATGCCAACGACGCGATGCTGAGCGCCACCGTGCCGGAGCTCTTCACCCTCTTCACGGAAGACCTCTTCGCCAACATCGAGATCCCCGACGAGCTCATGCTGGATGCCGGCTATCACTATGCTGTGCGGGTTTCCGCGGTGCTCGATGGGGGGACACCGGACGAGGAGGCCCTCATCCGCAGTGAGGTGTGCTCCTTCCTCTATGCACCGGAAGGCGTGCCCGGCAATGGTGTGCTGCAGCCTGTGTGGCCCCAGGGGGGCGATTGGGTGCCCTTCGACCATGCGAACATCATCACCCACTTCGAACCCTATCGAAGGTATACACGCTTCAGCTACACCACCACCATGCGCGAGATCGGTGGTGCGAGCCTGCCCGATTATGCACGCAGCCTGTCATGGCCGCACGGCCCCCCCGGCACCCAGCAGATGGTGGCGTTCTCGGACATCAACGCCTATCGCTCACAGTTCCTCAGCGTTTACTACCCCAACGTGCCCGATGTGACCCTTCGTCGGGGTCGCCGCTACCAATGGCGCACCACAGGCAACTTCACCCTCGGCAGCAATTACTACAACGGCGATAGCGGGGAAGAGCCGTTCGGCATCGGCATGGGACCCTCCCAGCCGAACGAACCGGTTTCGGACGCAGTGGTTCCTGCCGGAGAGGTGACCTTGAGGTGGACCAGCGCCGTGCCACCGGACCAACCACTGCCACCGTTCAGCGTGGTGCAAGCGTCGACCAACGGCACGGATGATCTGAACCCGGGCGTGACCTTCATCGACGGCGCGCACGTGGAGCGCTGGGTGCTGGAGGTGAGCCGCGAACCGGGGTTCGAGAGCATCGTGTACACCACCGACGGGAGGCTCACGGACGAACTATGGACCATCGAATCCGCACTGGAGGCCCCGGAGGGCTTCGTGAACGACGTCTACAAGGACCTGCAGGCCACCGCGACCCTTACCGAGGAAGGCACCTACTACTGGCGCCTGCACTGGAAGACCGACCCCTACAACATGAGCAGTGCCACCTACAACACCAGTGAGGTGGCGCGGTTCTGCGTGGGGCGGTGTGACGATGCGCCGGCCGGGGAGCCCACCGTGACCGAACCACCTGTGGAGGAGGGCTCCGCAGACTGCGTGAGCGTGTGTCTGGCGGAGGAGATCACCAACACCACGGCCGTGGGCGGCCTTGCTGTGGGGTCCACCGTGCGTGTGGGCAAGTTCACCATGACCGTGCTCACCACCACCGGCACCACCACCTTCAGCGGCACGGGCAAGATCCCGGTACCGTTCCTGAACAACGTGAACGTGATGGTGGAGTTCAGCGGGCTCAAGTGGAACAGCGATGGCCGCATGCTCCAGGGGCGCGTGGAGGCCCGCCATGACTGGTCGCCCCCGTCCCTGGCGATGGTCACCAGCGGCACCCGCCTCATCCCCAACATGAGCGCCGGGGATTTGGAGACGATGAACGGATTGATCGAGGACGGTGCCCGGCTCGTGAGCCTCTTCAGCAGCGGCAGCGAGATCGGCATGCCCATCGGCATCGACCGCGAAGTGGGCGGAAGGCAGATCACCCTGGGCATCATCAACATGCGCTTCGATTCCCTCCGCGCCAGCCTGGACATGGTGGCCGGCATCGATGTGATGGAGATCCGCACCACGCTGGCCTTCGGTGTGGGCGACATGTGCTTCACCCCGGACGGGCTGGGGGATGAGGGACGCGCCTACCTGCCCGCGGATGTCACGGTCACCGGCGACCTCGACACCGAATTCCGGTTCAGGGGCGGGGCCAGCACGGAACTCGCAAACCTTACTTACGTGGACTGGGACTGCCACGGCTTCAAGTGCCTGCAGGTGGCCTGTGCGGTGCGCTTCAGCCGGAGCACCATCGTGCCCGAGGGCGACCACGCACCCGCCGGCACCGATAAGGTGGAGGCGCGCTTCAAGTTCAACGTGTGCCGCGAAGCGCATGGATCGGGGGCCAGCGCAACCGAGAGCTGGAACGTGATGGCCCAGTTCACCATGGACCCCTTCGAGGTGCCCGGCGCACCGGGCTGGGCCTTCACCGTGGAGGACGCCTGGCTGGACTGGAGCACCATCGCCAACCCGGATGGCATCGACTTCCCGGACGGCTACGACCACCCGGCGATCACCGGCGACGATACCGCGGACCTGTGGAAAGGCTTCTACCTGAAACAGCTCAGCATGCGCACCCCGGAGGTGATCGGCGACGGAACGGGCTCCCCACTCAGCGCCGGCGTGTACAACTTCCTGGTGGACGACCAGGCCGAGCTCTCCTTCACCGTGGCCATCGAGAACCTGGTGGCCATCAACCGCGGTCGCATCGACAACTGGGCGTTCAGCGTGGATAGCGTGTATTTCAGCATGCTGCAGAACAACTTCCAGCGCGCGGGGCTCGAGGGCCGCATCGGGCTGCCCATCAATGGGGAGCACGACTACCTGAGCTATGGGGCCATGCTGGGCTATGCTCCGGAATCCAGCGAGTTCACCTTCACTCTCGAAATGGAATTGGAGGACACGCTGACCGCTCCCCTGTGGATCGCGGACATGGAACTATACGAAGGGAGCACGCTGACCGTGACACTAGGTAACGAGAGCAAGGTGCGGGCCGATCTCACCGGCAGCATCAGCATCAGCACCGGCATCGCGCGTGAGCTGGGCATCGACATCGGCAGCCTGCCCAGCATCAGCATGCCCGGCATGCGCTTCGAGAACCTGGTACTGGACAGCGACGAGGGGATGAGCTGCGGCGACTGCGACTTCGCCTACGCCAGCCCGCAGAAGGAGGTGGGCGGTTTCCCGCTCAGCATCCGCAACCTGTCGCTGGAGTTCGATGGAGGCAGCCCAGCCCTGGTGGTGGAGCCCATGGTGAGCCTGAGCGGCGGCGAGGGTGAAAGCAGCTTCGCAGCCAGCGTCGCACTGAAGTTCACCACGCAGATGGCCCTAGGTACCGGGGGCATCGAGCGCTTCGACTTCAAGGATGTACAGTTCACTGGGATGCACCTGGATGTGGACGTGAGCGCGATGCGCCTGGTCGGCGACCTGCGCATCACCAAGACCGCCACCAAGGAGGAGGTTAAAGGGGCCCTCACCGTGGGCTTCCCCATGGGCATCCGCGGTGACCTGCAGGCCATCTTCGGCACCATCCGCAACAACACGGCGATCCCCATCAACACCAGCAGCCAGCATTACAGTTACTGGATGGTGGACGGCATGCTCTACTTCAACCCGGGGCTCATGATCATGACCGGTGTGGGCATCTATGGCTTCGGCGGGGGCGCCTACCACCACATGCGGTTCATCGATGGCACACTGCCGAGCAACGAGCGGCTGCAGAGCATGGCGCCCAGCGCCCCGCCGGACAGCATACCGCCAGCGGACACCCACGCGGGCGACGATCATCCCGATGACTTCACCAGCGGGCTCACGGCGGATGCCGGTGCCGTGGGAAGCGGCCCGGCGCCGAGCGGCGGACGTTACGAAGAGGACTTCAGCACCTTCCTCGGCATCCGGCTGGGCCTGGTGTTCGGCACCTACCCGAAGCCCAATGGCTGCAACATGGACCTGACGCTGCGGGCCGAGTTCGCCCGGTCCGGGGGGCTCAGCCTGCTGACGGTGCGTGGCGACATCTACGGGCTGGTGGA
>CAZLGY010000074.1:0-14364 GCA_964559165.1 uncultured Chryseobacterium sp. | reverse complement strand
TTGTTGTTGCGGCTGCATTGAAAGAGGAGCGGGTCATGCTCGAGACCGAGGCCACCTGCAACCTGAAGCGCGTGGTGTATCCGAGGTCGGAACAAGCCTCGCCGTATGCCATCCTCGACACGCAGGAGGTGAAGACCACCTGGCACCCGATCGAACGGGGGCAGGGCGGGGGTGGGGGGTATTGAGCATAACTTTGGTTCAACCCTTAGGCCATGACCATCATTGTGAAGCGGAGCACGACCAAGAGGCAGCTTGCGGCATTGCTCAAGGGGCGCAAGCGCGTGCGCTCCAAGAAGAAGGGGGTCGATGTAAAGAGCTTCGCGGGCAAATTGAAGCTTGAGGAAGACCCCTTGGCCATCCAGAAGAAGATGCGCGATGGATGGAAATAGGTGGCTGTTGGACACCAACATCGTGCTCTATGCGCTGAAGGGCGACAAGGCTTTGGTGGACATGTTGCATGACCAGGACCTGTACATCTCGTTCATCACCCGCATCGAGTTGCTCAGCTATCCCAAGATCGACGCGGATGGCATCGATCTCATTGAGCGCTTTCTGGCACAGGTGCCTGTGATCGAGAGCAACCCGGTGATAAACACCGATGCCATTGAACTTAGACGCATGTCCGGATTGGAGGTCCCGGATGCGATCATTGCCGCAAGCGCGCGTTTCTTGAACGCACGCTTGATGACGGCCGACAAGGACTTCAAGAAGGTGGAGGACGACTTGGACCTGCTGCTCTACAAGGCGTGATCAATGACCATCCCCGAGAACGTCTTCTTCAAGGGCGCCAAGTACCTGGGCGACTACCGCATTGCGTTCCGTTCCACGGATGGTCATTCCACGGAGATCGATTTCCATGCCTTCTTGACGGCTCCGGCCCAGAACCCAGTGGCCTCCCAGTTCCTGGACGTGACACGCTTCAAGGAGTTCGCCATCGATGGCCGTGTGGACATCGTTTGGGGCGATCGGGAGATGTGCTTCCCGTTCACCGCGCTGTATGCCGGGGATCTTGGCGTGGATCCCCTCAGAAAGAAGCGAGCAGCACGTGTTGGCACCGGCCCACGCCGCTCGATCGGCCGTCGCCGTAGAGTAGTACGGAATTCCACGAAGGCTGCGGTGAAATGAGTTCGGGATGACCTTCGAACAGCATACTGGTAACCACCACAGCCAGGCACCCGATCGAACAGGGGCAGCGTGGGGGTGGGGGTATTGAGAACATGCACACCATCTCCTGGTCCGACTTCGAAAAGGTCCATCTCTGCGTGGGCACCGTGCTGGCTGCAGAGGATCTGCCCAACGCCCGCAAGCCTGCTTATGTGCTCACCATCGACTTTGGTCCGCACGGTGTGAAACGGAGCAGTGCGCAGGTCACACGGCATTATACCAAGGAGGATCTGGTCGGTCGCCAGGTGGTGGCGGTGATCAACTTTCCGCCCAAGCAGGTCGGTACCGTGATGAGCGAATGCCTGGTCACCGGCTTTCCGGATGCGAACGGCGACATCGTGCTCACGAGCGTGGAGCGGCCGTTGCCGAACGGAGCGCGGTTGCTTTAGCCGTTGGTCTCGCACCCGCGTCCGCCCCTGGCATGTACGCATTTGTTCAAAACAGGTCACATTGAATGCTGCACCGATCGATGTGATCGCTACCTTGCCCTTGTTCAACCCCCAAACCCCCGACCAATGCCAGCAGTGGAAGCCTATTGCGTGAAGTGCAAGGCGAAGCGCAACATGAAGGATGCCAAGGAGAACATCATGGCCAATGGCCGCAAGGCCATGAAGGGTACCTGCCCCGAGTGCGGTACCGGCATGTTCAAGATCCTGGGCAAGGCCTGAACACCGGGCCGCGACGGACCTGAGGCCCCGATGGGAACACCATCGGGGCTTTTCATTCCCATTGTTCACATCCCATGTTCAATAGCTTGTGGTGAACCATCCGGAGCGGGGCCGTGGGCGGAAGTACCTTTGGGTTCGTGACGACCGTCGGTGAACCTGTTACCGCAGTGGATGCTGCGATCCGCGCTGCACTGGCAGCCGGTCGCGAGATCCTTGACGTATATGCAGGTGAGGTGGTCGTGGATCTGAAGGACGATCGTTCGCCGCTGACCGAGGCCGACAGGCGTGCGCATGCGGCCATCACGGCCGAACTGGCCTCCACCGGGCTCCCGGTATTGAGCGAGGAGGGACGGGCCATTGCGCCGCAGGAGCGGCAGGGTTGGCATCGCTACTGGCTGGTGGATCCCCTGGACGGCACCAAGGAATTCATCAAGCGCAATGGTGAGTTCACCGTGAACATCGCACTGATGGAGCGCGATGCCCTGCCGATCGGCCCCATGGGTGCAGCGGTGCCGGTGGCGGGTGTCCTGTATGTGCCGGTGAAGGACCTGTTGTACTTCGCGTGGCAGGGCGGGGGGGCCTACCGGCAGGAAGCTGCAACCCGTTCGGGGGGCACGGCGTATGAACGGGCCCACATGGCTCAACGCCTGCCCATCCACACCCATAGACCGGCCTTCACCATCGTTGCCAGCCGTTCGCACCAAAGCCCCGAGACCGAGGCCTACATCAGGGCGGCGGAAGCGGAGCATGGCACGGTGCAGCTCACCAGCATGGGTAGTGCCCTGAAGATCTGCCTGGTCGCGGAGGGGGTTGCGGATGCCTACCCGCGCCATGCACCCACCATGGAGTGGGATACGGCTGCAGGCCATGCCATTGCCAACGAGGCCGGCCGGCGGCTGATCGATGTGAGCACCAGCGCACCCATGCGTTACAACAAGCACGAATTGGTGAACCAATGGTTCATCGTCCACTGATCCACATGACCAAGAAGACCCCGCCCTCCACGCGCAAGCGCAGCACGCCCCAGGCGGCCGCAGCGAAGAAACCGGCCGCCAAGGCCAAGTCCGCCAAGCCAGCCACCAGGCGAAAGGTGGCCCTGATCACCGGTGTCACCGGCCAGGACGGTGCATACCTGAGCGAGTTCCTCTTGAACAAGGGCTACGAGGTGCACGGTATCAAACGCCGCAGTTCGCTGTTCAATACGGACCGGATCGACCACCTGTATCACGACATGCATGAGCAGGGGCGTCCCTTCTTCCTGCATTACGGCGACCTCACCGACAGTGTCAACTGCCTGCGTCTGGTGAAGGAGATCCAGCCCGATGAGATCTACAATCTTGCTGCGATGAGCCATGTGGCGGTGAGCTTCGAGATGCCCGAATACACGGCCAACGCCGACGGCATCGGTACGCTCCGCTTCCTGGAGGCCATCCGCATCCTGGGCATGGAAAAGAAGACCCGCTTCTACCAGGCCTCCACATCGGAACTCTACGGCGGCGTGCTGCCCCGCGCGCAGAACGAGGAGACACCCTTCTACCCGAAGAGCCCCTACGGAGTGGCCAAGCTCTACGGCTTCTGGATCACCAAGAACTATCGTGAGAGCTACGGCATGTTCGCCTGTAACGGCATTCTCTTCAACCATGAGAGCCCTTTGCGCGGGGAGACCTTCGTGACCCGCAAGATCACCCGCGCCGTGGCCAAGATCAAGCTCGGCCTGCAGAAGACGCTCTACCTCGGCAACCTCGACGCCAAGCGCGACTGGGGCCATGCCAAGGACTATGTGGAGGGCATGTGGCTGATGCTGCAGGCCAACAAGCCCGATGACTTCGTGCTGGCCACGGGCAAGACATACACCGTTCGTCACTTCATTGACCTTGCCTTCGCTCAAGTGGGTATCAAGCTGGATTGGAAAGGCAAGGGCGTGAAGGAGCAGGGCATCGATAAGAAGACCGGCAAGGTGCTGGTGGCCATCGATCCCCGCTACTACCGTCCCGCCGAGGTCGATCACCTCGAAGGTGATCCCAGCAAGGCCAAGCGTGTGCTCGGATGGAAACATAAGTACGACCTGAAGGCCCTGGTGGAAGAGATGGTGCAAAGCGACCTGGAGCTCTTCAAGCGAGACGTGTACCTGAAGAAGGGCGGCCACAAAATCCTCCATGAGCAGGAATGACCGTTTCCCTTGCGTGTTGACATGTTACGTGTGGCGGGTCGGACCCGCGCCAACATGTAACATGTCAACGCGCTAGCACGCAACGAATCCATGAACAAGCAAGACAAAGTCTATGTGGCCGGCCACCGCGGCATGGTGGGCAGCGCGATCGTGCGCAAGCTGCAGGCCGGGGGCCATACCAACATCGTGACCCGCACCAGCAAGGAGCTCAACCTTGTGGATCAGCAGGCTGTGCGCGACTTCTTCGCCCGGGAGAAACCCGCGTACGTGTTCCTCGCGGCGGCCAAGGTGGGTGGTATCCACGCGAACAACGTGTACCGCGCACAGTTCCTGTATGAGAACCTGATGATCGAGAGCAACATCATCCACTCCGCCCATGAGAACGGTGTGAAGAAGCTGCTTTTCCTGGGTTCTTCATGCATCTACCCGAAGATGGCCCCGCAGCCCTTGAAGGAGGAGAGCCTGCTGAGCGGTTTCCTGGAGCAGACCAACGAGCCATACGCCATCGCCAAGATCGCAGGTATCAAGCTGGCCGAGAGCTACCGTCGCCAGTACGGCAGCAATTTCATCAGCGCGATGCCCACCAACCTCTATGGGCCCAACGACAATTACGACCTCAGCAACAGCCACGTGCTGCCCGCCCTCATCCGCAAGTTCCATACGGCCAAGGTCACGAATGCGCCGAGCGTTGAGGTGTGGGGGACGGGTTCGCCCATGCGCGAGTTCCTGCATGTGGACGACCTGGCCGACGCCTGCATGTTCCTGATGAACAACTATGACGAGGAGCTCTTCGTCAACATCGGCACGGGCGAGGACCTCACCATCAAGGAGCTGGCCGTGATGATCAAGGATATCGTGGGCTATACCGGTGAACTCAGGTGGAACACCGACAAGCCGGACGGTACGCCGCGCAAGCTGATGGATGTTTCGCGGCTGCACAAGCTGGGCTGGAAGCACCGCATCGGATTGCGCGAGGGCATCGCTGCCGTTTACGCGGAGTTCGCAAGCAGTGAGCTGGCCCGCGTGTAACAGTGCGGTACACCGCATCCATCGCAGAAGGCCCGTTCCAAAGGAGCGGGCCTTCTGCATGCAGTTCCGTGGTAGGCCCAAGCACTCTACCTTTCCGGCGCCCGTGCCATGCGTTCACCGCGCCATAGTCTCCTCTGCCTGTCGTTCGTGCTCGCCGGGTGGTCCGTTGCGCAGAACAACGTTGTGCTGCTGCAGCGCGACATATACCGTGGGCTGGAACTGAAGGCCGCCGCTCGCGGGGCATATGTGCACAGTGGCCTGAAGCCGGTGATCGAGCGACGTGCGGACCTGAGCGCCACCATGGGATACGCTGTGGACAGCGCGAAGTACTACTTCTGGTATACCGAGAAGCTGTATCGCGACCACCTGCTGCAGGTGAAGCAGGACGATGTCCGCCTCAGCGTGGATCCGCTGTTCCGCTTTGAGCTGGGTTCCGACCGCGGCGACCGCACCGCCTACAGCGATACCAACCGCTACTACGCCAATTCGCGGGGGTTCCTGCTGCGGGGCGATCTGGGGCCGCGGTTCTCCTTCCAGACCATGTTCCTGGAGACACAGGCCCTGGTGCCACAGTATGTTTTCCGCCGGGCACAGGAAACCGGAGCGGTGCCGGGAGAGGCCCGTGTGAAGGTCCAGGACCGGAGGGAGCTTGACTATGGCTGGTCGCAGGCCAACATTTCCTATTCGCCGGTCGATCACCTGAACGTGCAGTTCGGTCACGGAAGGCATTTCGTCGGGCACGGCTATCGGTCCATGCTGCTCAGTGACAATGCGCTGAACGCCCCGTACCTCAAGTTCAGCGCCCTGTTCCTGAAGGGTCGGGTGCAGTACAGCACCTGGCATACCAGGCAACTCGGTGGCCTTTCACGCCAGGACCGGCTACCCACAGGTGATGCGGCCGAGTCCCTCTTCTATTGGTACCGTGCCCGGTACAACCACCTCAGTGCACAGCTGGGTCCACTGCAGTTGGGGCTTTTCGAGGCCACGCTCTTCCGCACCATCGATAGCACGCGCGTGCTGCCCTTCGATGCCATGGAACTCAACCCCGTGATCGGGCTGAACACGCTGCTTGATGCCGGTGCGCCCGGCAGTGGCAGGCTCTTCGGGGCGGATGTGCGGGTGAAGATCACCGACAGGCTCTTCGCCTATGGCCAGTATGCACTGGGCGAAGCGGTCGCATGGCAGGCGGGTGTGCGTGCCTTCGACCTTGGCATCAAGGGGTTCGACCTGCAGCTGGAGTATAACACCGCCGAACCCTACGCATACATGAACGCGCCTGCTGAACTTGCCTACCAGCATGCATCCCAGCCGCTGGCCCACCCGCTCGGCACCTACTTCCAGGAGGCGGTGCTCATCGCCGAGCAGGCTGTTGGACGGGCACGGTTCCAGGTGCGCAGCACCAGGGCGATGGTGCACCGCGATCCCTTGGAGGGCAGCGCGGGTGCGGATATCGGCAGGCCCCTGCCATCGGTGCGCGACACCCTTGCCGCAGCTTCGCTGGAGCTCTTCACCATGGATGCCAACCTCTCCTACCTGTTCAACCCGAAGACCAACCTGCGCGCTACGCTCGGGGTGATGCGCCGCGATCTGCCGGGCGCGGAGGATAATTTCCAGAGCACCTACATCTACCTTGCTCTGCGCACCGATCTCTTCAACCGGTATTACGATCTTTGACACAGGCATGAAGGAGCACGGATATATCCTCCTGTTCGGGTCGCTGACGGCGTTCGTTGTGGTGCTGTTCACCATGCCCAGCCTCATCAAGGTCGCCCGGATGAAGCACCTGGTGGATGAACCAAGCGAGGAACGCAAGCTCCATCAGCGCAGTGTGCCCACCATCGGTGGCATCATCATCTTCGCCTCGGTGCTGTTCAGCTATGCGCTTTGGTTCCCGCGGGCCACCTCGATCGGCATCGGTGATGAGGGCTACGACCTCGCCCTGTTGTATCAGGCCATGGGGGCGGCCTACTCCGATTTCAAGTACATGCTGGCCGCCATGGTGCTGCTTTTCTTCATCGGGGTGAAGGATGACATCATCGGTTTCAGTCCCGTGAAGAAGCTCGTGGGCCACATGGTCGTGGCCTATATCCTGGTGATCATGGCGGATATCCGCATTGTAAGCCTGCATGGCATTTTCGGCATCAACGAGCTGCCCGAGGGCATCAGCATCGCCTTCTCCTTCTTCGTGTACGTGGTGTTGGTGAACGCCTTCAACCTCATCGACGGGGTGGACGGACTGGCCGGTGGCATCGGGTTCATTGCAGCGACCACCTACGGGTTATGGCTTTTCCTGGCCGGTGATGTGGCCCTTTCGTTGCTTGCCTTCGTGCTCGCCGGTGCGCTGGTCGGCTTCCTCGTATTCAACTTCAACCCCGCCCGCATCTTCATGGGTGACAGCGGCTCATTGATCATCGGAGCCATCCTGGCGGTGCTGGCGATGCGGGTGGTGGAGCACGATACCAGCCGCCTGCCGCTGTACCTGCGCCAGATACCCACCCCCATCTTCGTGATGGCCGTGGTGGCATACCCCCTGGTGGATACGTTGCGGGTGTTCGTGGTACGTTCAGTGCGTGGGACCTCCCCCTTCGCAGCGGACCGGAACCACATCCACC
This sequence comes from uncultured Chryseobacterium sp., assembly GCA_964559165.1. Classification (GTDB taxonomy): domain Bacteria; phylum Bacteroidota; class Bacteroidia; order Flavobacteriales_F; family PHOS-HE28; genus PHOS-HE28. The sequence goes on along the minus strand of CAZLGY010000074.1, from coordinate 6,721 downwards.
ATCGGCTTCTGGCGCTGGGCCTGGGGCACAAGGGTACCACGCTGGCCCTCTACTGCTATTCCATCGCGATCATCCTGCTCAGCCTGGTCACCCGCAAGTGGCACCCCAACCTGGGCCTCATGGTATTGGGCACCTCGGCCTTCGCGCTGGCGATGCTACCCTTCGTATGGCCGCGCCGCACCACATGAGGGCCGCTGTGCTGCTGCCGCTCTGGTGGGCGGCCACCCTGGTGTTCGCCCAACCCGCCTGGCTGCCCCTGAGCCGCACCCTGGAGCAGCCCTACGCATCCGCACTGCACCATTACAAGGGTACCGCGCACACGGCCCTGCGCCCGTACCGGCGAAGCGACCTCCCTGCGGACAGCGCTCTTCCCACCTCCGTCCTGCCACTGCTGGACCGTTGGGCAGGGTCCACCGGTGAACGCGCAGTGCGCTTCGGTCCGCTCATGGAAGCCACCACCGGGCTTGATGCACAGGCATCCACCACCGTCATCCAGCGTCTGGGCGGCGGTGCATGGTGCGATGCGGACCTCGGCAAGCGCCTCAACCTGCACCTCAACGGCATGGTCTGGCAGGAGCGCCTGCCACGCTATCTGGATTCGCTCACAACGGCCACCCAGGTGGTGCCCGGCGAGGGATATGCCCGCGGGCCGGCCGATGCAAGGAGCCATTACGATGTACAGGGACACTTGAGCTGGGACCCCGGCCGCTATTTCAACCTCACCATGGGTCGTGGCCGCCACTTCATCGGCGAGGGCTATCGTTCGCTGTTGCTTTCGGACGAAGGGTACAGTTACCCCTACCTGCGCATCACCACCACGGTGTGGAAGGTGAAGTACATGAACCTGTTCACCCGCATGAGCGATCTGCGCGGTGCCGCTGGTGACCCGTCGCGGTTCAAAGGAAAGTTCGCCAGCATGCACTACCTCTCGTGGAACATCTCCCCACGGGTCAATGCGGGTCTTTTCGAGGCCATCGTGTGGAGCGCCGGAGACAGCCTCTATCCCCGTGGCTTCGATGTTAATTACTTGAACCCGATCATCTTCTATCGTCCGGTGGAGTTCAGTATCGGCTCTCCGGACAATGCCCTGTTGGGTGGTGCCCTCAACGTGACCGTGGGGAAGGCGCATACCCTGTACATGCAGGTGATGCTCGATGAGTTCCTGTTGGACCAGGTGCGCAGTGGCAATGGCTGGTACGCCAACAAGCAGGCACTGCAGCTGGGCGTGATGTTGCGCGATGTGTTGAAGCAGCCCGGCCTCACCGTGCGGGCGGAGTGGAACCTGGTGCGGCCCTTCATGTACACCCACTCCGATACCCGCCAGAACTACGCACACTTCGGGCAACCGCTGGCCCACCCCTACGGTTCAAATTTCCAGGAGGCCCTCCTGCGTGCCGAGTGGCAGCGTGCACGGTGGACGATCGGCGCCCATACCAGCATGGCATGGCTGGGCGCCGATAGCGTGGCCAGCTATGGCAATAACATCTTCCGCCCCGAATCGGACCGTCCCCGCGTGGACGGGGATCCGGTCAACTATGGCTACCGGATCGGTATGATGGGGCCGTACACCCTCTTCCACGGTGAGATCCGCGCCGGGTGGATGCTCGACCCCCACACGGGGACCATGGTGCAGGCATCGGTGCTCTGGCGCGACCGCAGCACTGCGGATGCGGGAACGGTGCAGGACCTGGTTGTGCGGGCCGGCATCGTGTGCCACTTCCGCGAGCGCTACACGGACCAGGAGGTCCGCTACCGGTTGCCCCGTTGAGCAGGTCATCCTGCTGCGCGCCGGGGTGCGTCCCATAGCACGAGCGAACGGCGCCGAACGCACGAATACGGTACCTTTGCCTCCGCGTGGAACGCTCTTCCGGATATGTGGTCACCGTCCCGTTGGGGAAGCTCCGTGAGGTGGCGGTGCTTTTCAAGCTGAGGCTGGCCGCCCTCGTGGTGGTGAGCGCGGTGCTCGGATACCTGTTGGGGGTGGCTCCCGGCAGCTTCAACTGGACCAGCCTGTGGGTGCTGGTGCTGTCCGGCACACTGCTCACCGGTGCATCCAACGCATTGAACCAGGTCATCGAACTTGGACAGGATGCGCTCATGCGCCGCACCGCTGCACGTCCACTGGTGCGGGGTGCGCTCACCACCGGTGAGGCCATCGGTGCGGCCTTTGCGGCCGGGGTGGTGGGCACGGTGCTGCTATGGCTGCGCTTCGGCCCGCTAACCAGCATCCTGGGGTTCATGTCGCTCTTCATGTACGTGGCCCTCTACACACCACTGAAGAAGCATAGTCCTTGGGCGGTGTTCGTGGGAGCCTTCCCCGGGGCGTTCCCCCCGATGCTGGGTCATGTGGCCGCCACAGGCCGCTTCGGATTGGAGCCCGGATTGTTGTTCGCGATGCAGTTCATGTGGCAGTTCCCCCACTTCTGGGCCATCGCCTGGGTGCTCGATGAGGATTACGCCCGCGCGGGCTTCCGCCTGTTGCCTTCTGCTGGTGGATGCGATCGTCGGAGCGCCTTCCTGATCCTTTTGTACACCTTGTTCGTTATCCCTGCAGGCATGCTTCCCTGGGTGTATGGCATTGTAGGTGCGTGGGCGTTGTGGGCCTCGGTCCTTGCCGGTCTGGTCATGGTATGGCCTGCATGGCGGCTGTACCGCACGCTGGACCGGCACGACGCACGGCGCCTGATGTTCGCCAGTTTCCTCTACCTCCCGATGGTGCAAGTGGCCTACGTCCTAGACCGACCATGAACACAGCCACCTTCTCCCCGGCCGAAGAGCTCCAACGCAAGGTCCGTACGCGCAAGCTCGTCACCTACCTGATCGTCTTCGCCATCGTGATGTTCTTCGCGGGGCTCACGAGCGCCTACGTGGTGAGCATGAGCTCCGGCTATTGGGTGGATATCACCCTCCCCCGTGCCTTTTATGTGAGCACGGGCGCCATCCTGCTCAGCAGCATGTTCGTCCAGTTCGCCCTGATGGCGGCCCGGTCCGGTGCAATGCGGCGCGTGGCCCCCTTGCTTGTGGGGACCCTGCTACTTGGCGGCGTGTTCAGTTGGAGCCAGTTCAAGGGGTGGGGGGAGCTTGTCTCCAAGGGACAATACACCGTGGGCCGCATGGCGCAGGCTACGGGCGAATACGGCACGGACTACACCATCCTGCGCCAGGGTGAGCCCCTCGTTCTGGAGAACGGGTCGTTCTACGCTGCTTCAGATGAGGTTCGCAGCAAGCCGCTCAACGCGGAGATAGACGAGCAGAAGAACACCGCCAGTTCCTACCTGTACGTGCTCACCGCGGCGCACCTCGCCCACCTGGTGTTCGGCCTGCTGAGCCTGGTGGTGATGGTGGCCATGGCCCTTTTGGGCCGTTATTCCAGGGAGGACCATGCCGGCCTTTGGGCGGGCACCGTGTATTGGCACTTCCTGGGGGGGCTTTGGGTCTACCTGCTTTTATTCCTCCTCTTCGTTCATTAACATTGCGCCCGGAAAAGCAAGACCATGGCTGGAGACGCGACCAAGACCCTGAGCAACGACGTCCTGTGGGGCGGCGGCCGTTCCCCGTTCAGCATCAGCTACGGGAAGATGATGATGTGGTTCTTCCTGGTGTCCGATGCATTGACCTTCTCCGGCCTGCTGGTGGCCTATGGGTTCGTGCGTCACAGCACGCTCGAGGCCTGGCCCATCGGTGAAGAGGTGTTCCGCGCGCTGCCGGGCCTCACGGGCAGCTATCCGCTCATCTATGTGGCGTTGATGACGGCCATCCTCATCTTCAGCTCCGTGACCATGGTGCTGGCGGTGGAGGCCGGTCACCGCATGGATAAGAAGGGTGTCATCAAGTGGATGTTCCTCACCGTCCTGGGCGGTGCCTTCTTCGTGGGCAGCCAGGCCTGGGAGTGGAGCCACTTCATTCACGGCGGGGGCGGCTACATCACCACCGCGGATGGCAGCAAGTACTGGGTTCACAACGACACCCATGACACCCATGACCCGGCCAACGCGCCCGGGTTCCACTTGGTCGCCGCCAAGCCGGGCCACTACCTCATTCCCGCCGAAGGGGCCCACCACCTCGACCATGATGCCAGCCTCAAGCTCTGGAACGAGCGGGTGAACTACGTGGACGGAGCCAACATGACCCGTAACGAGTACGGGCCTCCCCAGTATGCCAACTTCTTCTTCTTCATCACCGGTTTCCACGGGTTCCACGTGTTCAGCGGTGTGGTCATCAACATCATCGTCCTCATCATGGCCATCCAGGGGGTGTTCCACCGCCGTGGTCATTATGAGATGATCGAAAAGGCCGGTCTTTATTGGCACTTCGTAGACCTGGTATGGGTCTTCGTGTTCACCTTCTTCTACCTGCTCTGATCACCCCCCTCATCGTCTACACCCCATGGAGCGCGACGACATCATTGAATACAGCCTCGATGCCCATCATAGCGAGGAGGATGGGCGAAAGATCCGCCGCAAGATCTGGATGGTGACCGCCCTGCTTGCAGTGGTCACTGCTATCGAGGTCGTGGTGGGTGCCTACTGGAAGGAGTGGTTCCCCGGTGCCTGGACCGCGGTGAAATGGGCCTTCGTGTTCCTGACGCTGGTGAAAGCCACGTACATCGTGATGACCTTCATGCACTTGGGCGATGAACGCCGCAACATCCGCGCGATCATTTTGCTGCCTTACGCGTTGTTCATCCTGTACCTGCTCTGGATCGCACTGATGGAATCCAACTTCGTGCACTGGAGCTGGTCCACCATGCAGTGAACACCGCTTATCCGCCAGCAGCCCGCCGACGCAAGGCCCTCATACTCGGGGGGATCGTTCTGTTCGTCCTCTCCCTCTTCGTCTTCTTCTCGCCCTTGTTGGGGCTGGTGAGGCACTCCTTCAACTACCTGCCCTATTACGGCCCCAAGGAGCCCGTGGTGGTGGAGCGAGATGGGAAGCAGGTGATCGATACCATTTATGCCACAGTGCCGGATTTCAGCCTGATGGATCGGCACGGCAAGCCCTTCACCCAGGCCGATGTGGCCGGCAGGATCATCATCGCAGACTTCTTCTTCACCCGCTGCACCACCATCTGCCCCAAAATGAGCGTTCAGATGCAGCAGCTCCAGTTGAAATTGAACGACGCCGCGTATGACGATGTCGTTTTCCTGAGCCATACCGTGGATCCGGAGCACGATACCCCCGACGTGCTAGATAGTTATGCCCGCAGGCTCGAAGCCGATGACAGGCGATGGAAGTTCCTCACAGGACCGGCCAGGGACATATACCGGCTGGGCAATGCCGGATATCTGCTCAGCGCCTTGGAGGACTCAGCCAGTGCAGAGCGGTTCCTGCACGACAGCCGGTTCGTGCTCGTGGACAAGGAACGCCACATCCGCGGGTATTACGAGGGAACCACGGCCGAGGGTATGAATGCGCTGGCCGCCGACCTCAAGATGTTGTTGAAGGAGGAACGCATCAAGGCTGCAGAAGCCATCCGCACGACAAGCAACTGAACCCACCCATGGAACAGGCTTTCCCTCCCGCGCAGCTGAACACGCCCGAGCCGCTTGCCAAGCGCATCATCTGGATCGTTTCCGGTGTGGTGTTCTTGGCCGTTGTACTGTTGAACAGGATCCAATTGCCGGCGCCTGCCGGGTTCGATGTTCACATCTTCGCGCTCGCCAATGCGGTCATCAACTCCGCTGTGAGCCTTTTCCTTGTGTTGGGAGTGGCCAGCGCCAAGGTGCGCAATTGGCGCCTGCACCGCCAGTTGATGATGAGCGCCATCATCCTTTCCAGCCTGTTCCTGGTGTCCTACATCCTGCACCACCTGTTCGCCGGTGAGACGCCCTATGGTGGCACCGGGTTCATGCGGGTCGTTTACTATGCGGTGCTTTTCACCCATATCCCGTTGGCTGCCATCACATTGCCTTTCATCCTGCTGACCGCGTATAGGGCCCTGAAGGCCGACCACCCCGCTCACCGCCGTCTGGCCCGCCGTGTGTGGCCTGTGTGGTTCTACGTCAGCGTCAGCGGGGTGGCGGTATACCTGATGATCAGCCCGTTCTACTGATCGCCACATCGCCCAGGCGATTACCTTTGGTCTATGCGCACGTCACTTCTCCTCCTTGTCCTCGTGCTGTTTTGCGTGACCGCCCCGGTAGAGGTGTGCGCGCAGGGATGTTCCATGTGCAAGGCGGTGGTTGAGAGCGGCGAGGGAAGCGGTCGCATCTTCGGTGGCGAGCAAGCCATTGGAAAAGGGCTGAACATGGGCATCCTGTACCTGATGGCGGTGCCCTACTTGCTCCTGTTCCTGCTGTTCCGTAAGCGGATCGTTGGCTTCTTCAAGGAGTTCTCGGGAGCGCAGGGTTGATCAAGCTTCAAGGCCCAAGGTTCAAGTCTCACGGTATCAAGGTCCTTGGCGCCGGCATTGCGCGAAGTCACGATCTTCGTTCTTCCACCGTTGGCCCCATCACCTCCATGATCAACCGCCGTACTTTGTTGTTGGCCGCTGGCCTGTTCTTGGCGTTCGTCACCTCCGCCCAGCCCAAGTCCCCCTTCACCTACCCCGACATGCTGATGCTCGACCGCATCAGCGGACTGGCCGTGGACCCTGCCGGTACCACCGCGCTCTTCACCGTGCGCGCCACCGACATGGAGAAGAACCGCGGCGTGAGCACGCTGTGGGTGAAGGACCTCACCGACCCTGCGAAGCCCGAGGTGAAGGTGCCCGCCGGTGAAG
>CAZLGY010000073.1:13507-15224 GCA_964559165.1 uncultured Chryseobacterium sp. | reverse complement strand
CAGTGCTGCATGCACACCTGGATCACCCGTTCGTAGCCTTCCACGGTGAGCGCTTTCTCCACGTATCCGCTCACGGAGGTGATCGCCAGCGCCTGTGCCTGGTCCAGTGGCCGGTTGCTCGAGGAGAACATGAACACGTTCATGTGGTCGCGCGGAAGCAACCCTTCCCGCTCGCACTGGGTGATCAACTCGAACCCGTTCATGCGAGGCATGTTGATGTCCACGAACATCAGGTCCGGCAGGTCAACGCCACGGCGCAGATGTTCGATGGCCTCCTCCGGGGCCGTGTAGCACGTGAGTTTGCCGGCATAGCCCGCTTTCTTCAGTACAAGCCGGGTGACGAAGTTGCAATCGTCCTCGTCATCCACCACGAGGATGTGGTTCGGATGCGGAAGAGCAGCAGCGGGCAGGTCCATGATGCCGCTTGTACGGAGATCCCCGGTCCCGGGTTGCCGGACGTTCAGCGAAGTTGTTGCTCCAGGCGTGCCACATCATCGGGCGTGCCGAGCAGGTATAGCGTGTCGTCCGTCAGGATCCGTTCCGTTGCCGCCGGTGATGGGATGTACCGTCCGTTGCGGCGGATGGCGAGCAGCTGGATACCACACCGTTCGCGCAACTGCAATTCGCCAAGTGAATGCCCCACCACCTTGTTGTGTCCCAGGGTCACCGAGATGGTCACCAGTTCCATGCTGCCCGCAGGGGCCAGGGGCGTGGCCGGTGTTTTCAGGCGGTTCGTGCCCTGCCCGCGGAGCATGCCGTAATGGTCGCGTCGGACACCACCGATCAACTCCTGGATCCGATCCTCTGGTACCAGGTAGCGCCGCAGCACCCGATGGAAGATCTGGATGCTGGTCTCGAACTCCTCGGGTATCACATCGTTCGCTCCCGCATCAAGCAGGGCCCGCATCTCGCGCACATACCGTGTGCGTACGATCACATGTGCGGCACTGGAGAGGCTCCGTACGGACACCACGATGTTGCGTGTGACGGTGGGGTCGCTGACCGCCACCACCACCACACGGGCCCGCTCCACATGGACCCGCTCCAACAGGTGCGTATTGGCACCGTCGCCCACCAGCACATGGAGGCCCAGCTTGCGCGCTTTGGCGGCGAGGTCCGTATCCGACTCGATCACGGTGCAGTTCACACCATTGTTGATCGCCGAACTGGCAACGTTCTGGCCATTGAGCCCGAAGCCGATGATGACCAGGTGGTCGCGGAGCGCTCGCGCATGGGACCGGTCCTGCTCCTTCCGCACACGTACCATGCGGTCCAGACGCTTCGCGGCAGTGGCCGGGACAAATGATAGGAAGAAGCGCCGCACGATGCGTTCCGAGTATTCGAGCATGAACGGCGTGGCGCCCATGCTCAGGATGGCCACCGACAGGAAGAGCTGGTAGTGCTCCTTCGAAAGGAGGCCGTATTCAATACCGGGCATGGCGAGGATGAACCCGAATTCGCCAAGCTGGAAAAGCGAAAGGCCGGTCATCATGGCGGTGCGGAGCGGATAGCGGAGCACCCAGATGGAGATCATGGTGGCGAGCACCTTGAGGACCGTCATCCCAAGGAACAGCGCGAGGATGAGGAACGGCGAGGAGAGGAAGCTGCCCAGGTCCACCAGCATGCCGATGCTCACGAAGAAGAAGCTCATGAACAGTTCGTGGAACGGCAGGATGATGCCGGTGGCGTGGTATGCATGGTCCGTCTCGCTGATGAC
>CAZLGY010000073.1:7788-13497 GCA_964559165.1 uncultured Chryseobacterium sp. | reverse complement strand
AGGCACCCAGGGCAAGGGACAGGCCCAGGGCCTGGGTGGCATAGGCCGCTGCGCAGCAGATCACGACGATGGTGATGATGAAGAGCTCATGGCCCTTGCCCTTGACGGCCTGCTTGAGCACCCGGGGAACGATGTAGCGACCGCTCACGAACACAGCCACCAATAACAGGAGCATCTTGCCCAGCAACAGCATCAGGTCACCGCTCAGGTCATTGCTTTTGCCTGCGAGCATGGGCGTCACCAGCATCATCGGTACCACGATGATGTCCTGGAAGATGAGGACGGCCGTGGCGGCACGACCGTGTGCTGCGTCCATCCTGCCTTGCTCCTGCAGCACGCGCAGTACGATGGCCGTGCTGGACAGGGTGACCAGGAAACCGATGAACACAGCGCTCTCCATGCGCATGCCGAACACACCCAGAACGTAGGTGATCGCTGCCGTGGTGAGCCCCGCCTGCAGCAAGCCGCCCACGAACACCGTGCGACCGAGGGAGGCCAGCTTCTTCAGGCTGAATTCCATGCCGATGACGAACAGGAGCAGGATCACACCGATCTCCGCCATGGCTTCCACGCTCTCGACCTCGTGCACCCATCCCAACCCATGGGGCCCTGCGATGACCCCGGTGACAATGAAGCCAAGGATCCCGGGAAGGCGGATCCGCCTGAACAGCAAAAGGATGCCCGCCGCAAGGCCAAGGATCACGACAAGTTCACCGAAAAGCGGGGCGTGCATGTGCTACTTCTTGAACACCAGCCAGACGGCAGCCACGAGGAACAGCCCGGCGAGGGCATGGTTCCAGCGCAGCACCTCGTTCCGGAAAGCGATCATGGTGAACAAGGTAAAGACCACGAGCGTGATCACCTCCTGAAGCACTTTCAACTGCACCAACGTGAAGGGGCCACCATGGCCCGCATGACCCAGCCGGTTGGCTGGCACCTGCAGGAGGTATTCGAAAAAGGCCATTCCCCAGCTCAGCAGAATGATGCTGAACAAGCCGAGGCTTCGCGACCATTCGAAGTCCTTGGACCGGAGATGCCCGTACCATGCCAGCGTCATGAACACGTTGGATAACAGCAGTAGTCCGATGGTGCCGAGTCCTTTCATGGTTGCACGGGATCGCCCAAAGATGGGTTCTGCGCGGTTCGATCGGCAACTTGCGTGCAGCGGATATTCGACGATGCATTGTTCGTGCTGCAGGCTGGGGCCAAGCGCCTGTACGGCTCCTCCGTGGCGGGCTCCGCAAGGGTCCATGGTCACCATGAGTTCGGTGCAGGGTCCGTCACGTAGCTCCGGCTATGCTCCGGTCCTGCGCCTTGTCTGGTCGCCAGATCCTCATCGCTCGCATCAAAAGGGGAGGTCCCGAACAGGGTCCGGGGGGGCAGCTGTCAATGGATGCGCGGCAATGGCGGGGCATTGCAGTTCGGTCCATGAGCGGGAAGGGGCCTCCGCTGGCAATGATACATCCCGGCCGGTCAGCCCTTGCTCTTGTGCCAGGTGCGGTACCGTGCTGACACGGGGGGGCGGTCTGCGGGCACTTCAAGCAGCGGCTCGCAGGGGGTGAGGGTGGCGTGCAGTTCGGCGGGCAGTCCTTGGTAGAGTCGGGTGCCCTCCGTCTTCCAGGCGATCATCTCATCGCTCACCTCCTTGACAGCCCTGGCCGGATTGCCGACGATCAGCTGGCGGCGGGGCCACACGCTGTCGGCCGCCAGGAAGGCGAGCGCCCCCACGATGCACTCCTCGCCAAGCTCCACGTTGTCCATCAACACAGCGTTCATCCCAACGAGGCAGTTCCTTCCCACCCGCGCCCCATGGATGATGGCACCGTGCCCGATGTGGGCTCCTTCTTCAAGCCGCACGGTAATCCCGGGGAACATGTGAACGGTGCAGTTCTCCTGCACGTTGCACCCATCCGAAACAATGATCTCCCCCCAATCGCCCCGAAGAGCCGCCCCCGGCCCGATGTACACATCACGCCCGATGATGACGTTGCCTGTCACCGCTGCAAGAGGGTGAACAAAGGCCGAAGGATGCACCACAGGTCGGTAGCCATTGAACGCGTACAGCATGCCCCCAAAGATGCGAAGGAGCGCCAGAGTGACGAAGCCCCGGACCATCAATGTTAACTCTGGGTTAATAATAGGTCAATGAATGATGGAGGATCCAAGGGCCGGATACCTTTGGCGGTTGTAAATCCCCACCATGTCGCTCGAGAGCATCCTCAAGATATTCAAGCCGCGCGATCGCGTGTTCTTCTTCCACTTCGAGGCCTCGGCCGCCAACGTGCTGAAGATGTCGGAGGACCTCATTGCGATCATGAACACCGAGCCGGGTTCCCAACGGACCGCCCTGCTGGAGCGCTTGGAGATCGCCGAACATGCCAACGACGACCTCACACATACCATCTTCACCGACCTGGCGCGCAACTTCATCACGCCCATCGACCGGGAGGACATCCATTACCTGGCCACCAGCCTGGATGATGTGGCTGATTTCATTCTTGCTTCGGCGAAGAACCTCGAACTCTTCGGCATCCAGAAACCGGACGAGACCTGCCGTGAACTGGCCCGCCTGGTCCATGAGGGCGCATTGATCGTCCAGAAAGCGGTGCAGAGCCTGCGCACGATGCACAAGACCAATGCCCACAGTGAGTTCGTCGTGCAGATCAACAGCATGGAGAACCAGGCCGATGAGGTGTACGACCGTGCCATCCAGCGCCTTTTCGCGCAGGAGAAGGACCCCATCCAGTTGATCCGCATGCGCGATACCTACTCCACCCTTGAGCTGGCCACGGACAAATGCGAGGACGTGGGGAACGTGATCGAGTCCATCCTGCTGAAGTACGCCTGAGGCATGACCCTGCTCATCGTCATCATCGCGCTCGCGCTGATATTCGACTACATCAACGGGTTCCATGATGCGGCCAACTCCATTGCGACGATCGTCAGCACCAAGGTGTTGACACCCTTCCAGGCGGTGGTCTGGGCCGCGATGTTCAATTTCGTGGCCTACTTCATTTTCAGCGACCACCACGTGGCCAACACAGTGGCCAAGACGGTCCACGAGGAGTTCATCACCCTGCGGGTGGTCCTGGCCGGGTTGCTTGCGGCCATCACCTGGAATCTCCTGACATGGTGGTATGGCATCCCCAGCAGCTCCTCCCACACCCTCATCGGTGGCTTTGCGGGCGCAGCGCTTGCCGGCGCCGGCTTCGATCTGGGCAGCATCAACCTGGAGAAGATCGGGGTCATCGCATTGTTCATCTTCCTCGCGCCCCTTGTGGGCATGCTCATCTCCATCTTCATCACGCTGGTCACCATCGTGCAACGTCTCTGGCTGCGCGTGCTCATCATTGCCGTGGCCACCGCCGTCACCTCCATATTCGTGCTCAAGAACATGGACCTGCGTGTGGCCATGGTCGTATTCGCCTTGGTCTTTGTGCTGAGCTATCTCTGGGACATGACCAAGTTGCCCAGCGCAATGCGCACGGCCAATCTCTACAAACGCCTGCAGTTATTGAGCTCTGCGGCCTTCAGCATCGGCCATGGCGGCAACGATGCCCAAAAGGTGATGGGCATCATCATGGTGGCGCTGGTGGCAAGTGGGCAGGCAGGGTCGCTGGAGGAGATGCCCTTCTGGGTGCCCTTGGCGTGCTACGGTGCCATTGGTCTGGGAACCCTCAGCGGTGGCTGGAAGATCGTGAAGACCATGGGCTCCCGGATCACCAAGGTGACACCGCTGGAAGGGGTCTGTGCCGAGAGCGCCGGCGCCATGACCCTGTATATGACCGAGCAGCTGGGCATCCCGGTCAGCACCACCCATACCATCACCGGCGCCATCATCGGTGTGGGCGCCACCAAGCGCCTGAGCGCGGTGCGTTGGGGGGTTACCCTGCGCCTGTTGTGGGCCTGGGTGCTCACCATCCCGGTGAGCGCCGTGCTGGCCGCCATCGCCTACTGGATCTGCGGGCTCTTCATTCCCTGACCGTGCCCGCAGGCTCTGTGCGCATGGGCTACCTTTGAAGGCCCAGCATCGGACCATGGCAATCATCCTTAACGACGCCGGCCTGCACCGGCACCTGCTCCCGCTCACCTTCACCCGTCCGGTGGGACACATGCGGCCGGGCATTCTCCGGTTGGGCGAGGGATGGTATGTGCGCAGTGGTGTCGCGGTCGGCTATCGTACTGAACCGTACCTCGGTGCTGCATTCCCCCTCCCGGCCGACGATGGCCCCCACTACGAAGTGGACGGGTCCCTTTATCCGGGCGATGCGCTGGTGGCAGCGGTGCTCGATCTCCGCCCGGGCCAGGTGTTGACCGCCGATGGCCGCCCGCTGGCATTCGCCTTGGGCAGCACGTCCGCACCATCCGAAGCGGATTGGAGCGTCCCGCCCGCCAACCTCCGTGCCATTCCCTTCCCAGGTGAGGTGTTGCGCTTCGAGCGACCGTGGCACCTGTTCCAGCGCTGCGGCGAGGCCATCGTCCGGGATTTCGAGCTGCTCACCGAGGGGCGCCGGTCGCAACGGCTGAGCGCCTACAACACCGTTATCGGTGATCCCGACCGCATCTTCCTGGAGGAGGGGGCCGTGGTGGAGGCCAGCATACTCAATACCAAAGCCGGGCCCATCTACATCGGCAAGGATGCGGAGGTGATGGAAGGATGCATCATCCGGGGTCCACTGGTATTGGGCGACCATGCCCAACTGAAGATGGGGGCCAAGATCTATGGTCCGTGCGCGTTCGGGCCCGAATGCCGCGTCGGGGGGGAGGTGAATAACAGTGTCATGCTCGGTTACAGCAACAAGGGCCACGACGGTTTCCTGGGCAATAGCGTCCTGGGGGAATGGTGCAACCTGGGGGCCGATACCAACAACAGCAACCTCAAGAACACCTATGGCAGTGTCAAGGCATACAGCTATGCGGAAGGCGGTCCTGTGGACACCGGCCTGCAGTTCTGTGGCCTCGTAATGGGTGATCACGCCAAGAGCGGCATCAACACCATGTTCAACACCGGAACCGTGGTGGGCGTGGCGGCCAATGTGTTCGGCGGCGGGTTCCCGCCCAAGCATGTTCCCGGTTTTTCGTGGGGGGGGGCGGAAGGTTTTGAGACCTACGATATCGAACGGGCCATCGGCACGGCCCGCCGTGTCATGGCGCGCAGGAACATCCCATTGGACGCTGTGGACGAGGCCGTTCTGCGGGAGGTGTTCTCCCGCTCCAGGTCAGCCTGCTGACCATCTGGCAGGCGACGCGTTGCGGCACGGACTTGGCAGCATGTGGAGGACCGGCGCTCTGGGATGAACATTCGGGCGCCCTGCCGCCTTCGGTATCTTTGTAACTGCCATCCTGACCGACCCTGTCGATGAACGACATCTTCCATACGAGCGAGCTTTTCAGCAGCGATCAGATCGAGAGCGAGACCGAGCTCATCCCGTTGATCACCGCCGAGGACGAGGAGCAGATGAACGCGGAAAGTACGCCGCCTGAACTGCCGATCCTTCCTCTGCGCAATACCGTCCTGTTCCCCGGTGTGGTCATCCCCATCACCGTGGGGCGTGACCGCAGCATCCGCCTTATCCAGGATGTGTATCGTGGCACCCGCACGCTCGGCGTGGTCAGCCAGAAGGATGGCCAATTGGAGGAACCCCGTCCGGAGGACCTCAATACCATCGGCACCATCGCGACCATCATCCGCATGTTGCGCATGCCCGA
>CAZLGY010000073.1:0-7728 GCA_964559165.1 uncultured Chryseobacterium sp. | reverse complement strand
GTTCGAGGAGATCCGGCCCAGGAAGGACGACAAGACCTTCGACGCCTTGGTCAGCAGCTTGAAGGACCTGGCATTGGACATCATCAAGCAGAGCCCGAACATCCCCACCGAGGCACAGTTCGCGCTGAAGAACATCGACAGCCACAGTTTCCTGGTGAATTTCATCAGCAGCAACATGAACGCCGAGGTGGTGGACAAGCAGCGCATGCTGGAGGTGGCCGACCTGCATGAGCGCGCCAAGATGCTGCTGGCCCACCTGAGCAGGGAGCTGCAGATGTTGCAGATGAAGAACGAGATCCAGAGCAAGGTGCGCAGTGAGGTGGACAAGCAGCAGCGCGAGTATTTCCTGCACCAACAGATGAAGACCATCCAGGATGAACTGGGCGGCAATCCCATCGATCAGGAGATCGAGGAGATGCGTGCCCGGGCCGCCCAGAAGAAGTGGTCGCAGAAGGTGGGGGAGACCTTCGAGAAGGAGCTCATGAAGCTGCAGCGCATGAACCCTGCGGGTGCCGAATTCAGTGTCCAGCATAACTACGTGCAGCTGCTGCTTGAGCTGCCTTGGGGTGAGTATTCCAAGGACACCTTCGACCTGAAGAACGCCCAGAAGATCCTGGACCGTGACCACTTCGGCCTGGAAAAGGTGAAGGAGCGGATCATTGAGCATCTCGCCGTCCTGAAGCTCAAGGGCGACATGAAGGCGCCGATCATCTGCCTGTACGGGCCTCCCGGCGTGGGCAAGACCAGCCTCGGGAGGAGCATGGCCGAGGCCCTGGGGCGCAAATACGTGCGCATGAGCCTGGGTGGCCTGCATGATGAGGCCGAGATCCGCGGGCATCGCAAGACCTACATCGGCGCCATGCCCGGACGCCTGATGCAGAGCATCAAGAAGGCGGGGACCAGCAACCCCCTGTTCGTCCTGGACGAGATCGACAAGGTGGGTCGAAGCAACCATGGCGATCCTGCCAGCGCACTGCTGGAAGTGCTCGACCCCGAGCAGAACGATCACTTCTACGACAATTACGTGGAGGTGGAGTACGACCTCAGCCGGGTGATGTTCGTGGCCACGGCGAACAGCCTCAGCAGCATCCATCCCGCCCTCCGCGATCGCATGGAGATCATTGAGGTCAACGGGTATACGCAGGAGGAGAAGGTGCAGATCGCCACGCGTCACCTGCTCCCCAAGCAGTTCACCGAGAACGGTATCAAGCCGAAGCAGCTCAAACTGGCACCGGGCCTTATCGAGTCCATCATCGACCAGTACACGGATGAAAGTGGCGTGCGGACACTGGAAAAGCGCATCGCCAAACTGGTCCGCTATCGTGCCAAGCAGATCGCCCTCAAGGAAAAGCACAACATCACCATCGGCGAGGAGGACCTGGTCAAGGTCTATGGCCCCAGCCATGCCCGCGACAAGTACCAGGGCAACGATGTGGCAGGCGTGGTCACCGGACTGGCCTGGACCCCCACGGGTGGCGACATCCTCTTCATCGAGACCAGCATCACCAAGGGCGAAGGCAAGCTCACGCTCACCGGCAACCTCGGCGATGTGATGAAGGAGAGCGCGGTGATCGCATTGGAGTACCTCAAGGCCCACAGCGACATCATCGGGCTCGATGCCGATGTGTTCAAGCGCTGGAACGTGCACGTCCACGTTCCGGAGGGCGCCACGCCCAAGGACGGTCCAAGTGCGGGCATCACCATGCTCACCAGCATTGCCAGTGCCTTCACCCAGCAGAAGGTGCGCAAGTTCGTGGCCATGACCGGTGAGATAACCTTGCGCGGTCGCGTGCTCCCGGTGGGCGGCATCAAGGAGAAGATCCTCGCCGCCAAGCGCGCCGGCATCAAGGAGATCATCCTCAGCACGGACAACCGCAAGGACATCGAGGATATCGATGCACGCTACACCAAGGGCATGCGCTTCACCTATGTCTCCGAGATGATCGAAGTGGTGCAGCATGCCCTGCTCAAGGAGAAGGTGGCCAATGCGTTGAAGGTGGCATAGTCCAACAGGCTCCCCGTCCAATCGGCCCCCAGCCCGTTGACCCGACATCATCCGGAGCCAGCTATTCTGCGCCCGGCCTGTTGACCCATCACTACCCGAAGCTGGTGACGCTATGCATTGAACGGCGCCATCGATAGCTGCGTGGGATGCTGCAGAAGGACATCGGCAGGACATCGTACCTTCCGCCTTCCATTCCGCCGCGATGCGCCTCATCACCCTTGCTCTTGCCTTCGGATCCGCGCTGACGACCGTTGCCGCGCCCATCCTGCCCGCCACCACCCGCGCCGATCTCCTGCACCTGCAGGCGCTCGCTCGTCAAGAGCCCGACGCGCGCAAGCTCACCGAACTCACCCAAGGGCGCTACCCCACCGCCTACCTCAACGGCCGCTGCATGGTGGGCTTCCTAGGACGCCGGACCGCGGACGCCTGCAACAGCTATGGACCGGACATCCATTGGGGGGCGCAGGCAGGTCCGGTGCTGTCCTTCCGCATCGACATCCGCCACCTTGACCTACTTGATGACCTGGCGTGCCTCGACTATGCCGAGCTCGCAGGCAAGGTGAAGCCCCACCTCGACCGCGTGCGTGGAGCCACCCGGGTGGACAGTGTACACCGCGGCATCGGATTGCCACAGGCGTATACCGGAGCCGACGTGCTCATCGGCATCACCGACTGGGGCTTCGACTATACCCACCCCATGTTCTATGACACACTGCTCACCCAGACCCGTATCCGCGCTGCTTGGGACCAGTTCAAGCAGGCTGGCCCGGCGCCGGAAGGATATGGTTACGGTGCCGCGTACGATACGCCGGAGGAACTGCTGCTGGCCGGATCCGATACGGCCAACATCTACAGCTATGCGACCCACGGCAGCCACGTTGCGGGTATTGCCGGTGGGAGCGGGGCGGGGCTCAATTATCGCGGCATGGCCTTCGAGGCGAACTACCTGTTCTGCACGTTCCTCGTGGATGCCGCAGCAGTGCTCGATGCCTTCGACTGGATGCGGGCGATCGCCGAGGCCGACCAGAAGCGGCTGGTGGTGAACATGAGCTGGGGCCTTTATCACATGGGCACGCTGGACGGCAACTCGCTGCTGAGCCAGGCCATCGATGCGCTCTCCGAAGAGGGCGTTGTCTTCGTGAACTCCGGCGGCAACAACGGGGACATCAACTTCCACATCAAGCGCACCTTCGCGAACGATACCATCAAGAGCCGCATCGGGTTCTATTCCTATTCGGGCAACCCCTCCATGTGGGGCCAGAGCATCAGCATGTGGGGGGAGCCGGGGCATGGATTCAGCGCTGGTTTCATCGTCACCAGCAACGCCAACAACACCCTCCAGGAGTCCCCTTGGTACCATACGGCCACACAACCCGCCTACCTCGACTCCTTCGTGGTGCAGGGGGTGGATACGGTGTACTTCAACCTCACGGCGGAAGCCGCGCACCCGCTCAACGGCAGGCCGCATTTCCGACTGCGGGTGAAGAACCGCAGCGGTGCCATCAAGGTGGCCCTGAAGGCGACCGCCCCGAATGGTATCGTCCACTTCTGGAACGTCACCGAGCTCACCAACGATGTGGGCAACTGGGGCATGGCCTTCACCGCCGGACAGACCGGTTGGCTCAATGGTGACCGGAACTACGGGATCAGTGAACCGGCCTGCACCGAAAGCCTCATCACCGTGGCCGCGTACACCGCGGAGCACAGCGGGGGGGGAGGGGGCATCGCCACGTTCAGCAGCTACGGGCCCACCATGGACGAACGACGCAAGCCCGACCTTGCCGCACCCGGCGTGTCGGTGGCGTCCTCCATCAGTTCCTTTACCGACAATTCGTTCAGCTCCGTGGGATCCGTCAACTTCCAGGGGCGCAGCTATCCGTTCGCGCGCTTCTCCGGTACGAGCATGTCCGCGCCCGCCGTTACCGGCATTGTTGCACTGCTGCTGCAGGCAGATCCCCAACTCACCGCAGCGGAGGTGAAGGACCTGTTGAGGAACACCGCACGTCGCGACAACTACACGGGTACCATTCCCCCCGAAGGCAGCACGCGCTGGGGCATGGGGAAGGTGAACGCCTATGCCGCGATGCGCGAGTTGCTCGGGCTTACGATGATGGATGAAGTGGTGGGCCGCGATGCCATCCTGTGGCCGAACCCCGCAACGGACGATATCCGCCTGCAGCTGTTGGATGGCGATGAGGGCGTGGGTGTCACCCTGCTCGATCCCGGTGGACGCATCGTTGCGACCGGTCGCACCGACGGCCAGGGGCTCTGGCAGCAGATGGTGCGTCAGCTGCCTGCCGGCATGTATGCGGTGCGCGTTGAAGGCGGTTCGGAGCTGCTGCGTTTCGTTCGGCCATGAACGGAACAGCGGCGGAGGGTCCTGCACCCGATGCACGGAGCATCACCATGGACAGTGTGCACTACGCACTGCCCGGGGAACGCATCGCCCAATACCCTCTTGCCGAGCGCGATGCCTGCAAACTGCTCCATTTCCGTGCCGGGCGCATCACCGATCATGTCTTTCGTGACCTTCCCGCATTGCTGCCGGCCGGCGCATTGCTCGTGATGAATGAAACCCGGGTGGTCAATGCCCGGTTGATCTTCCAGCGGTCCAGTGGCGCGCGCATCGAGGTGCTCTGCCTGGAGCCCGCAGGTGGGAAGGCGGTGGAGGAGGCGTTCCAGGAGCGGGGGTCGGCGCGCTGGAAGGGCTTCGTGGGCAATGCCAGGCGCTGGAAACCGGACGAGGTATTGCGTTCACGCCTGGATGCACTGGAGATCTCGGTGGAACGGGCCGGGGAGCATGTTCTGCTCTTTTCCTGGAGCCCCGCATCGCTCACGTTCGCGGAGGTGCTCGATCGCATCGGGCATGTTCCGTTGCCCCCTTACATGCAGCGCCCCGACGAGGTCGCCGACAAGGACCGCTACAACACCGTCTTCGCCCTTCACGAGGGTTCGGTGGCGGCTCCGACCGCGAGCCTGCACTTCACCCAGGACGTGCTGGAACAACTGGATGCACGCGGTATCCGGCGCACCGGCCTTACGCTGCACGTGGGCGCGGGTACGTTCCTGCCGGTGAAGGGCGACCGTATCGCCGAACACCATATGCACCAGGAGCAGGTGCGGGTCCCGCTGAAAGCCCTGCAAGCCCTGCGTGAGCAGGTTGGACGCGGACCGGTGGTGGCCGTTGGGACCACCGCGCTCCGCACCCTGGAGAGCATCTACTGGCATGGCGTGGACCGTCTCCACGACCGGTCGGGCATGCACATCGATGTGGACCAATGGCGCCCATACGAGGCCACCGCCGGACCCCTGCCATCGCCGGGAGCGGTGCTCGATCGTCTGCTGGACGACCTGGGCCGGAGCGGCGAGGATCAGTTGGTGGGGGCCACCCGGCTGCTCATCGCTCCGGGCTATCGGGTGCGCATGGCCGGGGGCCTCGTGACCAACTTCCACCAACCCGGCAGCACGCTGCTGCTGCTCGTCTCTGCATTCGTTGGACCTGATTGGCGCCGCGTATACGACCATGCCCTCGCCAACGGATATCGCTTCCTCAGCTACGGTGACAGTTCCCTCCTCTGGCGCACCGACGAAGGGTGATGTCCCAGATGCTCCGCGGCCGGGATACGATGGCGCCATATCTTGCGTTCCGCAGACACCAAGCCCTGTCCATGGAGTTCCTTAAACGCCTTGTCTTTGCCGCATGGGGCCTCGCCCTGCACGGTAGCGCCACCGCGCAGCTGAACAGCGGCAGTTCGTTCCGCCTGCTCGATATCCCCAGCTCGGCCCGGGCATCTGCCCTTGGAGGTGACCATATCGCCGTGAAGGACAATGACATCAACATCGGGATCTTCAATCCGGCCGTGCTCAATGCCTCGATGGGGCGCCAGGTGGCGCTGAGCTACCTGCCCTACTTCGATGGCGTCAATGTCGGGTATGCCTCCTACGCACATCATTTCGACAGCATCTCCACCACCTTCGCGGGTACCATGCAGTACATCAACTACGGATCGTTCACCCGGCGCGATGAGACCGGTGCGGAGATCGGCAGTTTCACCGCGGGTGAGTACGTGGTTCAGGTGGGTGCTGGTCGTGCCATCGACAGTCTTTTCAGTGTGGGCGCCAACCTGAAGTTCATCACGAGCAACCTCGATACGTATTCATCCACCGCATGGGCCGTTGACGTGGGCGGGGTCTTCGCCAAACGCTCCGCAGGCATCACCGTCGCAGCCATGCTGCGCAATATCGGCTACCAGACCTCCTCCTTTACGGACCAGCGGGAGAAGCTTCCGTTCCAGGCGCAGTTGGGCGTCACCTACCGCTTCAAGCACGCACCCTTCCGGTTGGGCCTCCTGCTGGACGACCTCCAGCAATGGGACCTCACGAAGGAGGACCCCAACGCCACGGTCAACATCGACCCCACCACAGGGGAGGTCATCGAGGACAGGATCACACGGGCCGAGAAGGCGCTGTTGCACGCGGTGCCGAGCGTGGAGGTGCTCCTCAGCGAGAATTTCATGCTGCGCATGGGGTATAATTTCCGGCGCCGGCGGGAGATGATACTTCCGGACAAGCCGTCCATCACCGGACTCAGCTTCGGGATCGGCCTGCGGGTCAGCAAGGCCCATATCAGCTACGGTTACTCCCAGGTCAACCTCTCCGGGGTGAGCAATACCCTCACGCTTTCGGTCCGGTTCGACGATTTCAAGCGGGAGGGATGAGCCGGCGGCCGGGTGAGGGCTTCGCTGGCCCTCCCGTATTTTTGACCCTGTGAACCGCATCACCATCGCGATCGACGGGTTCTCCTCCTGCGGGAAGAGCACACTTGCCCGGCAGCTGGCCCAGCATCTGGGCTATGCCTACATCGATAGTGGCGCCATGTACAGGGCGGTGGCATTGTACGTGATGGAGAGCGGGCTGGTGCGCGATGGTATGTTGCTGAAGGAGGGGTTGATGAAGGAGCTGGACGGCCTCGACATCCGTTTCCAGCACGATCCGATGACGGACCGGAGCGCCACCTACCTGAACGGCCGTAACGTGGAGTCGGAGATCCGCTCCATGGCCGTGAGCAACCATGTCACCCTGGTGAGCCCGGTGCCGGAAGTGCGCGCCAAGCTTGTGCGACTGCAACAGCGTATGGGCCGCGAGAAAGGTGTTGTGATGGACGGCCGGGATATCGGCACAGTGGTGTTCCCCGACGCCGAGGTCAAACTCTTCATGACCGCTCGACCGGAAGTGCGTGCCGGGCGTCGCTACCGTGAATTGCAGGGGAAGGGCGCGCAGGTGACCCTGGCTGAGGTGGAGGACAACATCCGCAAGCGCGACCTGGACGATACAACGCGCGCTGCCGACCCCCTCACACAAGCCCCTGATGCCATCGTCATCGACAACAGCGACATCACCGCCGAAGAGCAGTTCGTGAAGGCGCTGGACATCGTGTTGGCGGTGTTGGCGCAGGTGGGGCAGGAATAGGAGGATACGTCCGTGCCCTGACGCTGGCTCCCGTCCTGCGCTGGAGGAGCATCGGCCAGGGCAGCCGCCGCCTGGGGTGACCACTGGGTAGCTGCTAGGATGAACGCCCCTGGCGGCTGCGATGGATACGCGCCGGTCCAGGGGGCGGTGGGGCGCCTGGTTCGTTCAGGCGATCATTCCTTCCACCACCTCCACCGGGTCCTTCACACCCTCGACAAACCCCAGCACCTTCAACAGCACCTTATCCAGCAAGG
>CAZLGY010000072.1:0-15329 GCA_964559165.1 uncultured Chryseobacterium sp. | reverse complement strand
CCCTTCCATGCGATGGAGGTGAGCAGGTGCTGGCGGGCGGCCTCCACACGGTCGGCCACGGTGGGCGGTGGGCGGTGCGTGCCAGTGGCCATGTAGTGCTTGATCTCGTTGAAGATCCACGGATGGCCGATGCTCGCGCGGCCGATCATCACACCATCCACGCCGTAGCGGGCACGGTTCTCCAAGGCCTTCTCCGGCGTGTCCACATCACCATTGCCGAAGATGGGGATGTGCATGCGCGGGCTGTTCTTCACCGCGCCGATGAGCGTCCAGTCGGCAGGACCCTTGTAGAGCTGTGCCCGCGTGCGACCATGGATGCTCAAGGCCTGGATGCCCACATCCTGCAGGCGCTCGGCCACTTCCATGATGTTCTTGCTCTTGTCGTCCCAGCCCAGGCGGGTCTTCACGGTCACGGGCACCTTCACGGCCTTCACCACCTTTTCCGTGAGGCGCACCATCTTGTTCACATCCAGCAGCAGGCAGGCACCGGCGCCCTTGCTCACCACCTTGTGCACGGGGCAGCCGTAGTTGATATCGATGAGATCGGGGCCGGCGGCTTCGGCGATGCGCGCGGCCTCCTCCATGGCATCCTCGCTACCACCGAAGAGCTGGATCCCGATGGGGCGTTCAGCCTCGAGGATGTCCAGCTTCTTGAGGCCCTTGGCGGCCTTGCGGATCAGTCCCTCGCTGCTGATGAACTCAGTGAACATCAGGTCGGCACCATGCTCCTTGCAAAGCATGCGGAAGGGCGGATCGCTCACGTCCTCCATGGGGGCGAGCAGGAGCGGGAACTCCGGCAGTTGCAGCGGGCCGATGCGGGGCATGGGATGGTTCAAAAATACGGAAGCCCCACCCTTCGACTATGCTCAGGGGCGGGGCTTCCAGCCTGGTCGGGGAACGATCGTCAGCGCGCCTGGGCGGTGCTGTAGTTGATCTTCAGCGCGTTGCTCTTGCGAAGTTCCTGTTTCACATCGGTGACGATCTTCATGTTCGTCTCCTTGTCCACCTTCAGCGAACGGGTGATCTTGGGGATGAGCACCTCTTCACGGCGCTCCTCACCAGCCTTCACCCAGCCTGCGATCTCGTCGAGCTTGGCGAACTGGTCGTTCAACTGCATCAGCGGCTCGGAGCCGAGGGCCTTGGCCTGGGGTGTACCGATATAGATGTAATCCACCAGCGCCTTGTCCTCCAGTTTGGTGGTCTCGCTGGCTTCGGGCAGGGTGATCTTCACCAGCAGGTCCACCTCGCGCATCACGGTGGTCACCATGAAGAAGAAGAGGAGCATGAAGATGATGTCGGGCAGCGAAGCCGTGCTGATCGCTGGTACTGATTTGGAGCTGTTGTCCTTGAAGCGTGACATGGCGTTTGCTCAGGATTTCTTGGTCACGTCCACCGGTTCGGCCTCGGATACGCGCTGGGGATAGACCAGGCGGACGGCCTTGATGAGGGCCTTGTCCTCGTCCTTCTTCTCATCCAGCTCAGAGTACTTCCGGCCGAACTTCTCCTTGCTCAGGTCATCCCTCAGTTCGCGGATGCCTGCCTCCAGCTCGTTCTGCACACGCACGTACATGTCATAGCTGGTCTTGGAGCCGGTCTGCAGGGAGATCACCGCGTTGGGGGGTAGTTCGGAGAAGTCACCCAACAGCTTGACCGCTTCGAGCTTCTCCTCCCATCTCTCCAGCGCTTTCTGGTAGCCGTCCTTGGCCTCGGCATCGGTAGCACCGGCCACATAGGCCCTGTACTCACCGATCTTCTGCTGGCACTCGGTAGCGGTCACACGACGACGCTCAGGCAGATTGACATCGTTGGACGGGTTGGTCATGAACTCCTTGGCACCTGCACGCAGGTCCTTGATGTCCATCATTTCTCCCTCCACGAGCAACATGTCCGCGTCATTGATGAGGACCTCATAGACATCGCGTTTGTTCACCTGCATGTCCACCTCCTCCTCCACCACAGGTGGCAGAAGGCGAAGGATGCCGGCATCCGTATCCATGGTGGTGGTCACCAGGAAGAAGATCAGGAGCAGGAATGCAATGTCGGCCATGGAGCCGGCGTTGATCTCCTGGATCCCTTCCCGCTTGCGTTTCTTCAGCATGGGTTCACTTGATGAGCTTCTTCACAGCACCGAAGAGGGCAACACCAACGGCGACCAGCACGGCCAGCGCGGTCATGTTCAGACCAGCGCTGATCAGTTTGGACGTACCAGCTGAAATGTTCCATTCGGGCTTGACACTGCCATCCGCGAGGACATAGGAAATGGCGAACAGGGCCAGGAACGCACCGATGGGCAGTAGCGAGTCCTTGATGTTGCCACCCGAGAAGAGGGACATCACGCCAGAGACCAAGGCAAGCACGATGCCAAGACCAAAGGCGGCGTAGGTCAAATAGAGACCTGCATCGATACCGGCATCCTTGCCGGACATGATCATGACGAAGAACACCACGCCAAGACCGGCGATTCCCCAAAGGGCGATGTTCCCGAAGAGAGCGGATCCCTTGTGCATGGCCTTAGTGTTTGGCGCCGTGCTTGGCGAGCAGGTCCACGAGGCTGATGGACGCCTCCTCCATCTGGCCGGTGATGCTATCGATGCGGCTGAGCAGGTAGTTGTAGAAAACCTGCAGCACGATGGCCACGATAAGACCGAACACCGTGGTGAGCAGTGCCACTTTGATACCGATGGCCACGATGGCAGGACTGATATTGTTGGCCGCAGCGATCTGGTCGAAGGCGATGATCATACCCACCACGGTACCAAGGAACCCCAGCATGGGGGCCAACGCGATGAACAGGCTGATCCAGGAAAGGCCGCGCTCCAGGCGACCAACTTCCACACCACCGTACGCCACGATGCTCTTCTCAGCGATATCGAGGCCCTCATTGGCGCGGTCCAGGCCCTGGTAGAAGATACCCGCCACGGGACCGCGGGTGTTGCGGCACACTTCCTTGGCCGCATTGTAACCACCACTCTTCAATGCACCTTCAACACTGTCGAGCAACTTGTTGGTGTTGGTGGAGGCCATGTTCAAGTAAATGATGCGCTCGATCACGAAGGCCAGGCCGAGGATCAGGCATAGCAACACCGGGGCCATCCAGACCGGATCACCCTCGATGAATCGGTCCTTGAAGGTCTGGGAACCTTCCTGGGCACCATCGGCGACCACCTCGGTGGAAGCGGCTGCGGGGGCATCCTGTGCCATCACCGGGGTGGAGAGCAGGCTGATGCTCATCAGGCCTGCCATGCAGAGGGACAAGAACTTGCGTACCATGTTCGGGATCGTTAGCGGGGTGAGGGTTGTTGACGGTTCTGGTTCGTTCAGGTTCGCATTCTACAGCAGAGCGAAGTGGCGGAGAGAGAGGGATTCGAACCCCCGATACCCTTTGACAGGTATACGCACTTTCCAGGCGCGCGCCTTCGACCACTCGGCCATCTCTCCGTTCGTTTTCTCTACTGGCCGGAGGGTGCGTTCCCGTCCGACGGGGGGCCAAATTACAAAAAGGTCCATCGCAAACATCGGGAAGCCGGAACCGGTCGGTGCCGAACAGCCAGCGGCATGTTAATCCAATGTGAACTCCCCCCTGATCGGCACCGCCAACGCCTGCTCCACCGCCAGCGCACCCTGCTCCCTGCCAAGCAGGAACATCAGCTTTGCCACAGCGGCCTCCACGGTGATGTCCGCCCCCCCCACCACACCCATCGCCTGCATGGCCTGGCTGGTCACATAACGCCCTTGCTCCACGCGCCCACCCACGCACTGCGTCACGTTCAGCAGGACCACCCCCCGCTCCCGCGCCTCCCGCAAGGCGGCCAGGAACGCATCCCCGGTGGGCCCGTTGCCGCTGCCGAAGGTGGTCAGGATGGCTGCACGCAACCCGGGCGCCGACAGCGCATGACGCACCCACTCCGCACGGATGCCGGGGAACAGCCGGATGACAGCGATGCGATCATCCAGACGCTCATGCACGGTGAGCCGTCCGGTCGCATGGGGACCGATGGCGGCCTCGTTGTACCGCAGGTGCACCCCGGCCTCGGCCAGCACCGGCCAGTTGGGAGAGCGGAACGCCTCGAAGCGCTCGGCATGCACCTTCACCGTTCGATTGCCCCGCAGCAACTGGTACTCGAAGTAGACCGCCACTTCTGGAACCATGGGACGTCCCTGCGCATTGCGCGCAGCGGCGATCTCAATGGCCGTGATCAGGTTCTCCTTCGCATCGGTGCGGATCGTGCCGATGGGCAGCTGCGAACCGGTCAGGATCACCGGCTTGTTCAACCCTTCCAGCAGGAAGCTCAGCGCACTGGCGGTGTAGGCCATGGTATCGCTTCCATGCAGTACCACGAAACCATCGTGCGCTGCGTAGTTGTCGCCGATGATGCGGGCGATGCGCACCCAGTCCCCGGGCTGCATGTCGCTGCTGTCCATGGGGCGTTCGAAGGTGACCGAGCGCAGTTCAACACCGATACGCTTCAGCTCAGGCACCTGTTCCTCCAGGTGGGCCAGGTCCATGGGGCGCAATGCGCCGGAGGTATCCGCCCACATGCCGATGGTGCCACCGGTGTAGATCAGCAGTACGGAAGGTCGATGGCTCATCGGCGGAAGAGGGCGTGTGCGTTGGTGGTGGTCACGGCAGCGATGTGCTCCAGCGTGGTGCTGCAGGCCTGTGCAAGCCGCCCGGCGATATGCGGTATGTACGCGCTCTCATTGCGCTTGCCGCGGAAGGGCACCGGTGCCAGGTAGGGCGCATCGGTCTCCAGCACACAATGCGCCGGACCCACCTGTTGCATGGTCTCGAAGAGCCCACCCTTGGGGAAGGTGATCACGCCACCGATGCCCAGGTAGAAATCGCCCAGGTCCACGATGCGCCTGGCTTCTTCCGGGGTGCCCGTGAAGCAATGGAACACCCCGCGCAGGTCCGGTCCGTTCTCCGCTTCCACGATGGCGATGGTCTCCGCAAAGCTGTTCCGGCAATGGATGGCGATGGGCAGGTCGAGCGCCTTTGCCAACCGCACCTGTTGGCGGAAGGCCTCCTGCTGCTGGGCCAGAAAGGTCTTGTCCCAGTACAGATCGATGCCGATCTCGCCCACAGCGCAATAGCGGCCCGTGCGCAACAGGGCTTCCACCTGTGCGAGCGCCTCCTCATTGCGCTCACCGATGGAACAGGGGTGGATACCCATCATCGCGAAGCAGTTCAGGGGATGGGCGGCGGCCAAGGCATCCATGGCAGCGATGCTGTCCAGATCCACATTGGGCAGGAACAGCTGCGTGACCCCGGCATCGAAGGCACGCTGCAGCATGGCCGCGCGATCGACATCGAACTGCGGGTGGTACAGATGGGCGTGTGTATCGACGAACATGTTGACCGGCCTGCAAAGGTGGCGAAGCGCCCCGGCATGCGCACAGCGGGAGGGTTACCTTTGGTCGCGTATGAAGATCCTGGTCCTGCGCTTCTCGTCCATCGGGGATATCGTGCTCACCACACCGGTGCTACGCGCAATGCACGAGCAGCTGCCGGGGGCCGAGGTGCATGTGGCAACGAAGAGCGCCTTCGCCGACCTGCTGCGCTACGATCCGCATGTGCACCGGGTGCACGAACTGGGTGATGACCTCGGTGCACTGACCGCAGCCCTGCGTGCCGAACACTTCGACCACCTCGTGGACCTGCACCACAACCTGCGCACGGCGCGGATTAAACGAGCGTTGGGTGTGCCGGCGCACAGCTTCCCGAAACGCAACGTGGAGAAATGGTTGCTGGTGAACCTCGGGATCAACAGGCTGCCCCATGAGCACATCGTGGACCGCTATTTCGCAGCGGCCGCACCATTGGGTGTGCGCAACGACAACAAGGGACTCGAGCTCTTCGTGCCAGCGGAACGTGCGGTACCACTTTCAGTGCTGCCTGGAGCGCACCGGGGGGGCTACACGGCCATGGCCGTTGGTGCAGCGCATGGCACCAAGCGACTGCCCGAGCGCAGGCTGGTGGAACTGGCCCGCCTGATGCACGGACCGTTGGTGATCGTGGGGGGAGGCGAGGACAGGGCCGTTGGCCGGAAGATCTCGGACGCGGTAGGTGGACGGGCCTTCGATGCCACCGGGCGGTTCGACCTGCTCGGCAGCGCATCACTCATCGCCGGAGCACGTTCGGTGATCGCGCACGACAGCGGAGCCATGCACATGGCCTGCGCGTTCAACAGGCCGGTGGTCAGTATCTGGGGCAGCACGGTGCCGGCGTTCGGAATGGGGCCCTACCAGCCCGGGCATGCGGCCAACGTGCACATCAGTGAGGTGGAAGGGCTCTCCTGCAGGCCCTGTTCCAAGATCGGTCACGACCGCTGCCCCAAGGGCCATTTCCACTGCATGGAACTTCAGGACCTGAAGCGCATCGCCGCGATCGCAACACCATGAGCTGGGACATCTACATACAGGACCTTCCGGACGTACCGTCCATGCGGGACGTACCCGCCGACCATCGTCCACGCCCCATCGGTGAGCGCCTGCGGATCATCGCAAGCATCAGGGAGGCGGTACCCTTCGTGGAGCAGCAGGATAGTGATTGGTTGTTCATCCGCCAGCCGGGCATGGACCTCAGCCTGCAACTGCACCTGGACGGGCCGGATACCGTGCGCTACATCGTGGCGCACGTGCATGGTGGCGATCAGAGCGCTTACTGCGTGGCGGCGATCCTGCGGGTGCTCGGTCTACGGGCACACGATACGGAGACCGGTGAGCTGTTCGATGGCTACAGCCTGGACGAGAACCTGTAGTGCCCGGCAGCCCATGCCACCGGAGGCCGTGCGCGCCTCAAGCGAACAGCGCCTTCAGTTCCGTGGCCTCATCCGGCTTCATCTTGCCCGCCAGGATCAGGCGTAATTGCCGGCGGCGCAAGGCTCCATCATGGCGCTTCTGCTCCTCGTCGTTCATGGGCTGCACCGCAGGCACCCTCACCGGCTGCCCTGCATTGTCAACCGCCACGAAGGTGTAGATGGCACTGTTGCAATGGATCTTGTCGCCGGTCTGCTGGTCCTCCACCCACACGTCGCTCCACACCTCCATGCTGGTGCCGAAGGCGCGGCTCACGTGGCTCTTGATGGTCACCAGGTCGCCCAGCTTGATGGGCCTGTCGAAACTCACATTGTTCACCGCGATGGTGACCACCACACGCTTGCAGTGGCGGTGGGCGCTGATGGCGCTGCTGATGTCGAGCCA
Source organism: uncultured Chryseobacterium sp. (assembly GCA_964559165.1). Classification (GTDB taxonomy): domain Bacteria; phylum Bacteroidota; class Bacteroidia; order Flavobacteriales_F; family PHOS-HE28; genus PHOS-HE28. Next base: position 8,126 of record CAZLGY010000072.1, on the reverse strand, counting down.
CTGCAGCAGGCGGCCTCCGAACAGGTTGCCTAACGTGTTGGTATCGTTGGGCAGCACCAGGTGGGTGGTCTCGGCGTAGCTGAGAGCGGTCGGGTGGATGATGTCGCGCATCGGGTCGGTCGTCGGCACGAAAGTAGGGTGCCCATGGACGGTATAGCTTTGTGGGATGCTGCGCATCGGTTCCACGGCCCCGGATCTCACCTTGCGCGATCACGAGGGGCGCCCGTTCCGGCTGGCCGACGCGTGGAGCGACAAGCACGTGGTGCTCTTCTTCTATCCCAAGGCACATACGTCAGTGTGCACGAAGGAGGCCTGTGCCTTCCGCGATGCACTTGCCAACATAACCGCGAAGGGGGCGGTCATCATCGGCATCAGCAACGATGACAGCGCCACACAGCAGGATTTCCGCTCCATGTACCAGCTGCCGTTCATGCTGCTGAGCGATGCGGACGGACAGGCTGCCAGGGCCTATGGTGCGCGGTCGTTCTTCGGCCTGATGAGCGGTCGTGTGACCTATGTGGTCCAGCAGGGCGGCATCATCCGCGGCGCCTACAGTGGGCTGCTGAAGGCGGACGCCCATGTGCAGCAGGCCTTGCGCACATTGGAAGGTCAGGGCAACGCGTAGAACAGCACCCGGCCATCGTCGGTCCCCACCAGCAGCTGGCCGTCGTACACGAGCAACGGTGCACGGTACAGCCGGTCCTTGTTCTCGGCCACGGCGATCGCGGCCACCGGCTTGTCACCGCGCAGCACTTGTACACCACCGTTCTCGCCGGAGCGGAACATGAGGTCGCCGTGCCGTGCTTCGGTCTGCTGGTAGAAGCGGTCGAAGCTGGAGTTCTTCATGTCAAGGCCCATGGCACGCACAGCCGTGGCCTCAGGGATCCACAGGTTCTCGCGCAGCACCTTCTCCTCCTCCCCGGTGGTGATGTTCCATACACGCCGCTTGCCGCTATGGCCGATCAGAACGACCTTCTCACCGTTGGCATTGAACCCGGCATGGTAAACCGTTGTGGAACCATCGGCCTCGTAGGCGAACTGTTGCAGGCGCCTGCCTTTCTCAAGGTCAAGAAGTTCACCCCCCTTGTCGCTGCCCATGAGCAGCCGGTCCCCCTTGGGTGAAACGGCGAGCGCCACCACCTGTTGCCGGGAGGTGCGGATGGTGCGTGCTGGTGTGGAGAAGTCCTGTGCGGCAAGGGATAACGGCAGTGCCACGAAGAACGGCAGTGCCCACATCGGTCGGTTCATGCGGTAGCGAGGTGTTGTGGGGTCAGCGGCCCATCCAGCGCGGCCTCCTTGTCGTCGAACAACCGGATGGGTCGGGCAGGGCGGTGATGTCGGAGGAGAACATTGGCGGCCATTTGATGGCCCAGGTCACGAATGATGATGGCTTTGGCATGCCGATCGGAGAAGGCCCGCGAGGCACAGCCGCGTGCCCCGTTGCACATGGAAGTCCCGTCCCCGATGGAGACCATCAGCGGGACACGGCGACCTTGGCGGACCTCGCCCACCACATGGAACATGGCATCCACAGCGCTGACCTGCACCGATCCTTCTTCCTTGAGACCCGAATGCACCGTACCACCCTCCAGGAAATTCAGGATGCGGGCGGGAAGGTCGGCGACATTTCCAGGGAGTACCATGGCCGGGCGAATGGTGGTCCCTCCCAGGGTCACAACATCAGTGCTCCAGAAGCCATGCCGAACCCTCCCCGTTGGCGCGTACCTGGTCCAACGCCTGCAACGCCTCGGCGCGTGTAGCGTAGCTGCCGAACGCCACCGGATGGAGGTCGCCCCGCTTACGAAGACGCCTGGCCGGATATCCGTTCGACCTCAGTTGTGCCAGTTTCCGGTCGGCGTTCCCGGGCAGTGCGAAACAGCCGCCGATGATATGGTAGCGTTCGTTTCCAGGAGCCGGAGCGTCGACGTCATCCGATGCCGCATCTGGAAGGGCCGCGCCGTTCGCCACACGCTCGCCGGGTCGCGTATCGATCCGCACCACAAGACCTTCCTCCGGTACAAGTGGTACGGACACCACGCCTTCTTCATCGGGCAACGTGAACACCGAGGCGGCAGCCACCGGTGGAGGCAGTTCTGAGGTCGGCGCGACATAACGGGCCGGTTCGCCCCGGAACGGGTCCAGGTCGCTCCACCGTGTACCCGCCAGCGGACCCTGCTCCACCGCCCAATAGCTGGCGGTTCCCAGCAATAGCAGTGCGGCGGCAGCGGCCGCCCAGCGAAGCACCGAGGCCACGCCGGTGGCCGGTTCGGGTTCTTCTACCAATGGAGGCAGTGGCCGAACGGGTACCTCTACAGGCAGGGGCTTCACCTCCACCACCCGTGCCCGAAGCGGCCGCAGGCCGAACGCATCGCGCAGGTAGTTGCTGCGCCGGTCGGGATCGAACTGCAGGTTGCCCTCCGCATCGCGGAAGAAAATACCCAGGTGCGGCAGCTCAAGGCGCCCCTCCCGCTCCAATCGTTCATGCCAATGGGCCACCACCGATGCGATGGAAGCGCTGGCTCCTTCAAAATCACTACCGGTATGTCGGGCAAGGTGGTCGGCGAGCAGGCCATCATTGCGCACCAGGTGCCGGTTGAAACCGAGCTCTTTGGACGGGGGATTGATCAGTTGGCGGGCCTCGTCCAGGCGTGCCGGACGATAGTGGGTGAGGAAACCACCCCATTCCGGCACGATCACACAATCGTGCAGGTGCAGCAATTCGGACAGCTCACGTTCCAGCGACATCGCGGCCAAGTTAAAGCATGGCGACCCTACGGCGCGCTTCCTCCAGATCGGAGGGCGTATCCACGCAGAAGGAAGGGTGGTCCGTAAGGCCTATCCGCACGCGATGGCCATGCTCCAGCCAACGCAATTGCTCGAGCGATTCGGCCATTTCCAATGAGGAGGGTGGCAGGTTGACAAGTTCCAGCAGGACCGGGGCCCGGAAGGCGTACAGCCCCACGTGCTTCAGGTAGCGGAAACGGGCATGGCGTGGACCGCTGCCAGGTTGTCGCAGGAAGGGGATCGCGGCCCGGCTGAAATAAAGGGCATCCAGGTCCACGGTGGTCGTTATCAGCACCTCCCCGGGGTCGTCCAGGTCACGGTCATCATGCACCACCTGTGCCAGCGTGGCGATGCCTCCGGGCGCCACCTCCAGCGTTCGGCAGAGCTCATCGATCTGCGCGGGTACGATGAAAGGCTCATCACCCTGGATGTTCACCACGGCATCATAGCGGTCAGCACCCAGGGTACGCAACGTTTCGGCACACCGGTCGGTGCCGCTAGGGTGCTCCATGGCGGTCATCACGGCACGGCACCCCGCCGCCTCCACATGCGCGAGCACACGGTGGTCATCGGTGGCCACCACCACATCGGACAAGGATGTGCTGCGAAGCGCCTGGTCCACCACACGCATCACCATGCTGCGCCCCGCTATGTCGGCCAGGGGCTTGCCAGGCAGACGGCTGCTTGCAAAGCGGGCGGGTATCACACCGAGTGTGCGCATGGAGGCTTTACAGGTGAACAGCTCGGATCGGACGATACCGGTGAGGGTCACAATGTCATGCTCAACTGCACCTGCATGCTGCGCGGTGCCTCGATCGCCAGAGGCCGCAAGGCATAAACCTCGTTCCCCAGATTGTTCACGATGAGCATCACCCGCATCTGCTCATTCAGCTGGGCACCGATGCGGGCATCCACGATCCAGTCGCCGGTCGTGTGGGTACGCATCCATTCGCCCACTCCGGTCCGCAGGGCAAGCACGTCACTTTCGGCCTCGTCCAGGTCCACAAAGATACGGTCGATGTTCCGCACGTGGCTGTTGTATCGCACACTGAAACCAGCCAACAGTTCCTTCCAGCCGACTTGCACATCGGAACGGAAGAGGTCCTGCACCCTGAACTTCAGGATGCGATCAGTGGTGTCATAACTCGTCGTCGCATAGCTGTAGGGAATGGACGCCTGGCTGACGGGTGAGGCATAGACCTGGTCAGGGGTGGTTGAAACGGGCTTGGTGTGGGTATAACCCATCATGACCGTGACGTCGACTGCACCGAGATCACCCTTGCCCACCAATTCCAGCTCATAACCGGTGACCCGGGCACCTCCGGTATTGACGCTCTTGAAGCCAAGGCCCGGATCAAGGACCAATTGGCCGTTCACGACACTCACCTGGACCGGTGCCCATTGCCCGAAGGTGAACTCCACGTAGTCCTGGAAATCCTGTTGGAACGCGACGGCATCCACATAGCCCATGAAATTGCCGAGCTTGAAACCCTGCTTCAAACCCGCCTCCACGTTCCAGCTCTGCTCTGGCTTCAGGTCCTCATTGGGGAAGATCACCAACTGACCCACACTCGTATTGATGAAGCGCTCACCGATCGTGGGGAACCGGAATCCCTGGCCATAACTGGCGCGGAGGAACGTGGCCTTGTGCAATTGGTAGGTGGCCCCCGCGCGGAACACAGGCTGCGCGGCCTCATCATCGTTCACCGTGAACCGCTCATACCTGATGCCACCGGAGAGTGACAGCTTGTCGAACAGTTTCTTGTCCACCTGCAGGTAGGCGGCGGTATTATCCGCCGTATTCAAGCCATCCCCATCAAGATCGCCGCTGTACAGCAAGGCCTCGCTGTTCACCTGGCGGAGGAGCACACCGGCGGTCAACACGGTCTCCCCGAAGAACTCCACCTTGCGCTGCACCTGGTACTCACCGTGCATCACCTCATTGCTGTTGCTCTGGTCATTGTCATTGTCGAAAACCTGACGATGGAAACGACCCCGCAGGCTGTGCCGGGTGCCACCCTTGCCCGCGTAGACCACGAACGGGTCCAGGTAGTACTGCATGCCGCGTGTGGTGGTCACCGTGCCTGGCTCGGGGCGGTACAGTCCTCGGTCCGTATCGCTCCAGATGAACACGCTTGAGCTGCGGCTTTCCATGGCATTGGTGTTGATGCCATAGCTGAGGCCCTTCACCCTGGCGTTGCGCCACCGCAGGCCCATGTTGAAGCGCGCGCGGCTCTCATAGCCGCCCGGTGCGTTCGCATAGGGGTCGGCGGGCTTATTCGTGGTATCCTGGGGTTCGGGTCCCACATAGCCACGATCCGCGAAGAGCGCACCACCAAGGACCAGGTCCAGCTTGCCCACCTGCCGGCTGTGGGAGAAGTTCGCGCCTCCGAAGACCGGCGCATTGTCACCCCACCACCGGGCGGGGGCATGGCCGGGCGTATCGTAGATACCGGAGAAGGAGGTGACCTGCGTGCGCGGTGTGCTGCGGGGATAGGCGGTGCGCACATTGATGACACCGCTCAGGGCAGCGCTTCCATACAGCACCGAGGAGGCGCCCTTGATCACCTCCACCTGCTCGATGTTCTCCAGCGGAAGGAAGGTCCAGTTGGGACGGCCGATATCGCCGCTCAGGATGGGGATGTCATCCACCAATACCTGCACCCTGCTTCCGGCGCCGTAGCTGAAACCACTGCCCGCACGGATCTGAGGATCCTCATCCACCACCACCACCCCGGGCACCTGGTCCAGCGCCTCATTCAAGGCGAAGGAGTTCTTGTTGCGGATCAGGTCGGGACGCAGCACGCTGAGGCTCTGTGTCACCTCACCGACCCGCTGCTCAAAACGGCCCGCGCTCACCACCACCATGTCCAACTGCTTTGCGGAAGGGCGCATGCGCACGTCCAAGGTCAGCGAGTTGGACGCCGGCAGCGTGATGGACCGTGTGACCAGTGTATATCCCACGAAGGAGAACGTGATGGTGTAAGGGCCGGGTGGCAGCGACAGCGAATAGGCGCCGTCGATGTCCGTGGCAGCACCCTTGCCGGGGGCATGCGTTACGTTGACCCCGATCAGTGGATCACCACTGAGGCTGTCGCGCACCACGCCTTTGAGCAAGGTGGTCTGTGCGGAGAGGGATAGAACGGCAAGAAGGGCGGAGAATGAAACCAGGAGCCTGGCCATGGGAATTAGATTTGTGTCTCGGTACCGGCACCCCGCGAACGGGCGGGCCGGCAGGTGGCGGGTAAAAGTAGCGATCCGGTAAAATTGGCTTGATGTGAAGGACGAACAGTGGATACACCGCATCGCACTGGCCATGCTGAAGGGCATCGGGCCGGTGAACGCACGCAACCTGGTGGCGTATTGCGGGGGCGTGGATGCCATCTTCACCGACCGCAAGCTGAAACAGCAGCTGGACAAGGTCCCCGGCATCGGCCCGAAGCTCAAGGCGAGCATTGCGGACAGAACGGTCCTGAAGCGTGCCGAAAAGGAGCTGGAGTACGTGCGCAAACAAGGGATCCGCATGTACTTCTACCAGGATGCCGACTATCCCGGCAGGCTGAAGCAGGCCGAAGACGCACCGGTGGTGCTCTATGTGAAAGGCAACGCCGAACTGGATGCGGGGCGCATGGTGAGCATCGTGGGTACCCGCGCCCCGTCGGATGGCGGCAGGCGCCTGTGCGCCGAACTCGTGGAGGGACTGCAAGGAACCAACGCCACGATCGTCAGCGGGCTGGCTTATGGCATCGACATCGTTGCCCACCGCATGGCGCTGAAGGCCGGAACGCCCACCATCGGATGCGTGGCACATGGGTTGGACAAACTGTATCCCGCCGAACACCAGGCCACGGCGCGTGCGATGCTCGAGCAGGGTGCCTTGGTGAGCGAGCTGCCCGGTCAAAGTCCGTTCGCACCGGGCAATTTCCCTGCGCGGAACCGGGTCATCGCAGGGCTTTCCGATTGCACCATCGTGGTGGAGAGCGGTCCCAAGGGGGGGTCGCTCATCACGGCGGACATCGCCAACAGCTATTACCGGGAGGTGTTCGCCTTCCCGGGGCGGCCAACGGACGCCCAGAGCGAGGGGTGCAACCGGTTGATCCAACAGAACAAGGCCATGCTGGTCACTTCCGCGCAGGACGTGATCACGTTCATGGAATGGGGACCCCGGAAGCGGAAGCGACCGGAACAGGTGACGCTCTTCGCACAGCTCCAGCCGGAGGAGCAGGCCTTGGTGGACATCATCAGGGACCGGGGCAAGGTGGACATCGACACCCTGTGCGTGGAGGCCGCGATGGCACAGGGCAAGGCTGCGGGGCTGCTGCTGGGCCTTGAGTTCAGCGGCGTGGTCCGTTCGATGCCGGGCAAGATGTATGCCCTGAACTGACCGCCCTGACATACCGCTACGCCGGCATGTTGCCCGCGCGCCACGGTGGGGATGGGCGCGCCTCCCTACCTTCGCGCCCAAATTCCCAAACTCCCATCCATGGCTACCGCCAAAAAAGGCGCTTCCAACGTGCAAAAGCAGGTGGACGCGTTCATGAGCTACGTGAAGGCCAAGAACCCGAACGAGCCCGAATTCCACCAGGCCGTGCACGAAGTGGCCGAAGCGATCATCCCCTTCATCGAGGCCAACCCCAAATACCAGGGCAAGATGCTGCTGGAGCGCATGGTGGAGCCCGAGCGCACCATCACCTTCCGGGTCCCTTGGATGGATGACAAGGGCAAGATCCAGGTGAACCGCGGCTACCGCGTGGAGTTCAACAGCGCCATCGGCCCCTACAAGGGCGGTCTGCGCTTCCACCCCAGCGTGAACCTCAGCGTGCTGAAGTTCCTGGGTTTCGAGCAGACCTTCAAGAACAGCCTCACCACCCTGCCCATGGGCGGCGGCAAGGGCGGCAGTGATTTCGACCCCAAGGGCAAGAGCGACAACGAGGTGATGCGTTTCTGCCAGAGCTTCATGACCGAACTGTGGCGCCACATCGGCCACAACACCGACGTGCCTGCGGGCGACATCGGTGTGGGCGGTCGCGAGATCGGCTTCATGTTCGGCCAGGACAAGCGCCTGCGCAACGAGTTCACCGGCGTGTTCACCGGCAAGGGCCGCACCTGGGGCGGTTCGCTCATCCGCCCCGAGGCCACCGGCTATGGTTGCGTGTACTTCGCCGAGGAGATGATGAAGCGCAACAAGACCAGCTTCAAGGGCAAGATCGTGGCCGTGAGCGGTAGCGGCAACGTGGCCCAGTACGCCATCGAGAAGGCCACCCAACTGGGTGCGAAAGTGGTGACCGCCAGCGACAGCGACGGCAGCATCTACGATCCCGCGGGCATCAACGCCGAGAAGC
>CAZLGY010000071.1:0-15425 GCA_964559165.1 uncultured Chryseobacterium sp. | reverse complement strand
GCCGAGGTGGGTGAGGATGTGGGAGAGGTCCATGGTGCGAAGATCAGGAATAAGGAAGGGCACCTTGTCGGGCGCCCTTCCTTGCAGCGTGGAAGTGCTCAGTGCTGGATCATGAAGCGGGCGCGCGCATCCGTGCCGTTGCCCTGCAGCCAGGCGGTGTAGGTGCCGGGAGCCAGCATGCTCAGGTCGATGGCGCGGGTGCTTGATGCGCCGAGCAGGTCCAGGTCCACCGTGGTGGCCGCACGGCCCAAGGCATCCAGCACGACCAAGCGGGCGTTCGCCACATCCACATGCGACCACGTGAGGTTGATATGTCCATTGCAGGGTGAGGGATGCAGGCGCAGGCCGTTGTTCCCGGCCGTGACATCGATCGCCGTGGGCAACACCACCGTGGTGATGGTGGTGTTGGTGAGCACCGGCTCGTTGTAGTCGAAGTAGATGTCAGCGCGGTTGGTGAGCTCGTCACCGGGCACCAGTGTGCTCTTGGGCGCCATGCGATAGCTGAAGCTGCCGATACTTCCCAGCGGGTCCACGAAGCTGTCCGGCAGGAAGATGTTGGCGAAGGTCCAGATGGCCACTTCATTGGATACTGCAAGCGTGTAAGGATGCGTGGCGCCGATCATCTCGAACGTCCCCAGGTCCCAATCGCTGTCCAGCGAATCCTTGATCACCACGTTCACGGCCGGAGCGTTGCCTGTGTTCTGGAAGCGGATGATGTATTCCAGGGGCTTCGAGCCCAACACATCGTCCGGGGTGATGGTCTCAAAGTCCACGCGCTTGTCGTTGGGGTCAAAAGCAGTGGTAGCGATGCCATTGAGCACATCGCTGTCGTTGCCCGCGTTGATGTCGGCCTGGTCGGTGGAGATCGCCACGCTGTTGCTCACAGGTGCGTTCGGATCGGCCTCGATGGAGGTGAAGATGGTGACGGTGATGGTGCCGCTGGAGCCCGGTGCGAGCGGGCCAAGTTCCCAGGCCACGACCTGTCCGTTCACGGAGGTCTCCGGCACGGTGGCTTGCACGTAGGAGACCAAGGGGTCGAGCGTGAGGCTTACCGTGGCATCAACGGTCCCGGTCCCGATGTTGGCATAGCTTACATGAAGCATGGTGTTGTTGCCGATCCACGGATCCCAACCCCAGAGCGCGATACCGGCATCGTAGATGCCTGGCGTAGGTTGCAGGGCGAAGTTGAAGCCGGTGATCTGATCACCCTGGTTGTTGATGCTGTAGCTCTGTGTGGCAGGCACCACGGTATGATAGAGCGGTGGGTTGGGCACTGAAACGGTGTAGGTGCCCAGATCGGAGCAGAAGGAATAGGGGTCGCTGCTGGCAGCGCGGCACTGTCCGCCCGGTTCGATCTGAAGCATTACGTTCACCTGGCCTTCTCCCGTTTCGCGCGTGCCATTGGTATTGACATCACGGTAGGTCACCCCGGCAACAGTACCCGCACATTCGCTCAGCTCCCAGTAGAACGCATCATCGTCGAACGTGTCCACCCAAACGATGTAGTAGGTTTCGCCGGCAGTGACCTGGACCTCCAGGAACGAGGCGAACGCATAACCGGGGCAACTCCCTCCCGCGCCCATGTCATCGTTGAAACCGAGGCAGGTGAGCGCACCACATTCACCGGTGAAGACCTTCACATAGGTGTCATCGTCCATATTGTTGTTGAGCGGGTGACAGCTGGTGATGGTGATCGTTCCGGTAAAGGACGGGGTGTAGGTGTACCAGTCACCGTCCTGTCCGCTGCCACAGCCCGCCACGCCGCCCTGGCCATCGCCACTATCCGGGCCGTCAGCCAGGTGAATGCCGGTTATTACGGGGAGCGCGGTGGTGCACGTATCGCCTTGCGCGCGCAGGCCGGCGCTGCAGGTGATCGCGATCGCGAAGCACAGAAGTGTGCGGAGGCTTGGGGTAGGTGTCATGGTCTTTACCGGGGTGCTTAAAGGTAGTTTTTTTACCCCGCCGGAACATCCTGTCGCTTATGGTCCCGATCCTCAAGGTTCCCGCATGAAGAATACGAAGCCGTTCCTTCTCCCTACTTCTGTAAGCGAACGGATGGCTGCCACTTCCTGCGCCGCGGTGACCTTGCACACAACGTATACCGGACGGTCGATATCGCCGTACAACAGCCACTCCTCATCGTGGACCCGTGGATCGGCCGGTTGTTGCTTGCGGGTGTAGAACAGGTGGGCGTAACTCTTGTAGTTCTTCGTGATGACATAGCAGCGTTCGCCCTGTCTGGCCGTGAAGAAGTCGATCGCTGCGCGCTGCGAGTAGCCTTCGATGTTGGTGATGAAGAAGAAGAGCGTGCTGGTGACGAAGAGCGCCCCGCCGGCGAACACGGCCAGCAGCGCTTCTCGGTAGCGTTGACGCCCATGCAGGCAATGGCCCGTGAGCAGTGCGGCCAGCAGCAGCAAGCCTGCCAACGCTTCGATACCGCTCCAATGCACTGACGCTTCGAGGTTGGCCTGTGCGAAGGGGTCCTGCGCGAAGAGGGGTACCAGTCGTTCGATGTGCATGCCGACTAAGGGCACGGCGATGAAGATGCAAGCGATGAGCGAGCCGAGGCCTCCGAGCAGGAAGCGGCTCCAGCCGAAGGCACTGCGCTCTTTCCAAATGCGCTCCAATTGCAACGCGGCGAGGTATGTGACCGGGAAATAGGCCAGGCTGCTGTAGTGGACGATCTTGGTCTTCACGATGCTGAAAAGGATGAGCACCACCCACAGCAGGATCACCATCCAGCGGCGGTGATCACGCAGGTCCTTCTCCTCGTCACGCGTGGGCCGCAGCAGCTCTTGTAACGCGAACACCGAAGCCGGGAAGCACCCCAGCAGCAGCACCAGGAAGTGATACCCCGGGAAACCGCCGTGCCCGGCGTCCTCGGTGGTGAGCATGGCCACCTGGCGCCAGAAGAAGGCAACCATGAACTCGGGCCCATTGCGCAGCAGGTCGTACAGCCCCCAGGTGGCGATGGTGAGCAAGGTGGCCCCCGCGATGATGGCGATGCGACGCCAGCGAAGGATGGGGCGGAAGCGCTCCATGGCCCAATACACGCCGAGGACGAGCCCGGGGATCAGCACCCCCACCGGACCTTTCGTGAGCACCGCCAGCCCCAATAGGAGCCCGGCCAGCCAGGCATGCACATCGCGACGCCCGTTCACTGCACCGGGATGCCGCTTGGGGTCTCGGTGCACCAAGGTGATGATCGCGTGGAGCCCCAGGAAGATGAACAGGTTGAACCAGGGGTCGATGATCCCGCTGCGGAAGTAAAGGTGGGGCAGGATGGAGCCGACGTATGCCAACACCCACACCATACCGAACACCCTGCCGCGCAACTGGTCGCCGATGCGGTACAGCAGGAGCAGGGTCAGGATGCCGTTGATGGCGTTGGGAAGGCGCGCCGCGAACTCACCCACCCCGAAAGCCTTCATGCTAATGGCCTGCAGCCAGATGAAGAGCGGCGGCTTCTCATGGAAGGGCTGGTAGTCGATCTGTGGCCGCGACCAGTCCCCCGTGACGATCATCTCCCGCGCGATCTCCGCGAAATTGATCTCGTCCCAGTCGAACAGGTGCACCGCACCCAGGCCCGGAACGAAGAGCAATGCCGCCACCGCGATGATCAGGAGCTGGAGATGGCCGCGCGAAGGGAGCGTCATGGTTCAGCGGCGATCGCCCAGCAGTTGCCAGCCAACCACCCCCATCCTCGCCAGGAAGTAGCGAATGCTGACGTTCAATACACCGAAGCCGTAGGTCATGCTGCGGCTGAAGTTGATGCTGCTGGCCTCATCGAAGTATTTGGTGGGACAGGTGATCTCGGCGATGTCGAAACCGCACCAGAAGATCTGTCCGATCATCTGGTTGTCGAAAACGAAGTCGTCCGAGCAGGCGTGGTAGGGGCAGGCATCCAGCACGCTGCGGTGGAAGGCGCGATAGCCGGTATGGTACTCGCTCAACTTCTGGCCCATCAGCAGGTTCTGCGTAAGGGTGAGCGCGCGGTTCGCCACATACTTGTAGAGCGGCATGCCGCCCTTCAGCGCACCACCACCCAGGATGCGTGAGCCGAACACCACAGGGTACACGCCGTTGCCGATCAAGGTGATCATGCTCGCCAGCAGCTTCGGCGTGTATTGGTAATCGGGATGGAGCATCACCACGATGTCCGCCCCCAGTTCCTTGGCCTTGTCGTAACAGCTCTTCTGGTTGCCGCCGTACCCCTTGTTCACGTCGTGCACCACCACATGCCGGATACCCAGCTGCCGGGCCACCTCAACGGTGTTGTCCGGGCTCTTGTCATCCACCAGGACCACCTCGTCTACCAGGTCGAACGGGATCTCCTCGTAGGTCTGCTTCAACGTGAGGGCGGCCCGGTAGGCGGGCAGCACCACGATCACCTTCTGGCCTTGGTACATGCTGCAAAGATGGGCCACGATGGCCAAGCCAATTCACCGGCCGCGTTCAGCGATGCCCACGATGTACACACCGCTCAGTACCAAGGCGATCATGCCCAGTTCCCGCAGCCCGATCAGCTCGCCGTCCAACACCCCCCAGCCGATGGCCACCACGGGCATCAGGTAGGTGACCGAGGAAGCGCGCAACGCCGAGGTATGTTGAAGGAGCATGTTCCATAGCACGAGTGCCAGGGCGGAGCTCATTACGGCCAACACCACCACGAATCCCAGTGCCCGGCCTGAACCGGGCACGGTGGCCAGGGTATCGCCCAGTCCACTGCCAGCGACCAGCATCAGGGACACGGGGCCCACGAAAGTGAGCGCAAGCGCCGCCGTGGCGATGGGTGGGAGGCCGTAAAGGTGCCGTTTCACGATGTTCCCGCTGAGGCCGTAGCAGACCGTTCCCAGTACGGGCATCAGAGCATAAGCGTTCATGTCCAGCGGTCCTCCACCGCGCGCCGCCAGGATCAGCCCGGCAGCGCCCACCAGACCGAGCAGGATGCCCAGCACATGGATGCCGCGCACCCGCGTACCGAAGAGCAGGACACCAGCCAGCAGCGTCATCAAGGGGGTCAGGCTGTTCAACATGCCCGACAGGGAGCTGTCGATGCGGCTTTGGGCTGTGGCGAACAGGAACGCGGGGATGCCATTGCCCAGCACGCCAGCCCCCAGTAGCGGCCAGAAATGGCTGCGCAGGTAGGCATGATGCCGAATGAGGAAGGGGGACAAGGCCAGCCAGGCCACGCTCAGCCGGACGGTCGCCAGTTGCCACGCGCTCAACATCGGCACACCTTCAGCGAACAGGCCGCGTTTCATCAGGATGAACGAACTGCCCCAGATGAGCGCCAGCACCAGCAGCAGAGGCCAGACCAGGGAGGAGGGGCGGTGTGGCGTCATCCGAGTGCGAAGCTATCGGATCGGTTCCGACGTACTTTTGCAAGCGTTATATCGTTCCCGCTCCATACGTTCACAAACACCAGAACGGCCGTACGATGAAACACCTTCTGTCCCTTATCGCCGGTGCAGCCCTGTTCGCCACCGCGTGCAGCACCACTTCCTCCAGCAACATGGCTGATGCAGCTGCGGAAGTTGCCGTCGCTGGGATCGAACGGGTGGTGACCGACCAGGTCATCAACGCGGGAGTTCCCGTGACCACCGCAGACCTCGCGATCGATGGGATGAGCTGCGAGATGATGTGCGGCGGCTCCATCAAGAAGGCTTTGGCCAGGTTACCTGGTATCAGCGGAACGGAGATCGCCTTCGTGGAGGGCGATGAACGCGACCATGCCATCGTGACCTACGACCCCTCACAGGTGTCCGATGCGCAGATGATCGAGGCCATCCACGCCTTGCATGAAGGGCAGTACCAGGTGAAGACCGTGCATATCACGCGCCAGGTGCTGGCATCCGGTGAGGAGGGTGCATCTCCCGCTGCTTCGGGGGATGCCGCCTCCGTGGAGGTGTTCCTGCCCCGCCCCGCCGTGCTGCCCAGCCTGGTGGCGCTGCTCTCGCAGCTCCTGCGGAGCTGATGCGTTAGCATCATCGTTGCAGGGTCGCAGCGGAGGCCGGGTGCCCTGCCGAACGTTCGTCGCGTGAACCATCACGGCTGAGGTCTGTTGATACCTTCGCGACACTGCATGGACCGAAGCACCTCCTCCGCCCTTCGCCCCGTGGTCCGTTGGCTCATCGCGGGACTTGTCCTTATCGCGTGCATGGTGATCATCGGTGGTATCACCCGCCTCACGGGCAGTGGGCTCAGCATCACCGAATGGCAGCCCATCATGGGAGCTCTTCCCCCCCTGAACGAACAGGAGTGGCAGGTGGCCTTCGACAAGTACAAGCAGATCCCGGAATACACCTTGAAGAACCAGCACATGGACATGGGTGGTTTCAAGGGCATCTTCTTCTGGGAGTACCTGCACCGGAACTGGGGCCGCCTGATGGGCCTTGTGTTCATACTGCCATTTGCCTTATTCCTGAAGAGGGGGTTGTTGCGCGGCTGGCTGCGCACACGTTCCATCGCGATCCTGATCGCGGGTGCCACCGTGGCGGCCCTTGGCTGGTTCATGGTGGCGAGCGGACTGCAGGACAACCCCGATGTATCGCATTACCGGCTGGCCATCCACCTGACAGCAGCATTCAGTGTGTTCAGCCTCGTGTTGTGGACCGTGCTCGACATCCGTTCCGGTCGCCGGTCTTTCTGGGGGGATGGTACGGCGGTGGGCATGCAGGCGCGGTGGCTGTTGGCGCTTGTGCTGCTTCAGATCGTGTGGGGTGCATTCACCGCCGGTCTCGATGCCGGGCGCATCTACAACACCTGGCCATTGATGAACGGAAGCCTCATGCCGGAGAACGTAACGGCGTTCGGAAATTGGTGGTTCGACCTGTCGCATCATCGCGATGGTGTCCAGTTCGTTCACCGCAACCTGGCCTGGGTCGTGGCAGGTGCCGTGGTGGCTTTTGCGCTGCTGAACCGCACCTCTCAGGTGCTTGCCGGGTCCTGGGAACTGCTGGTGGGCCTTGTGGTGCTCCAATTCGCACTGGGGGTGTTCACCATCCTCACGCAGGTGAACATCATCCTCGGGGTGGCCCACCAGTTCGGTGCCCTGCTCCTGCTTTCAACGGTGCTCGTGGTGGTTCACCGCAGCGGACGGGCCCTCAACGCCACTGCATCGTAGCGGCCAGGTGTGCCATGTCGGTGCGTATCCGCTCCGTCACCGGGGCGAGTGAATCGGCGTTGGGCGGGGCGTCGAAATACAGGGCTCCGTAGAGGAAGTTGGTTGAGCTGTCCGTGAGGTAGAACACAAAAGGGCTGGCCACGTCGCCATCCACGCTGAAGAGCGTTCCGAAGACCCGGTGTTCAGGCCGGATCATGCGTTCCGAGCGGATGCCTCCCGCCTTCGCCTGGTGCGTGTTCTTGAAGGCATGCGCGTCCTCGATGAGCTGCGGAAGGTCGTTGTCCACTGGCGACCAGGTGAGGTGTATGGTGCCCCGCAAGCCGGGATAGCGTATGTCGTACCACCGCGCTTGCCCGCGCGTACCCCGGTCGGTGATCCGCGCAGCCGCCGGAACCTCCAAGGCCATGGTGATGGTGTCCGTCCAATCGGTGTAGGCCGGTTCTGGAAGGTCGATGCGGAAATAGCCGCGCGGCCTTGGCACCGGTTCGGCCGTGCAGGCCACCAGTGGGAGCAAAAGCAGGGCCAGCCTAACTCGCGCTCTCATCGCGCATGATGAGCTTGACGCGCCGCACGCGCTTGTTGTCCGATGCCTCCACCACGAAGCTGTAGTTCTGCAGATCCACCCGTTCGCCCTTCTTGGGGATGCGTCCGGTCAGTTCCAGAATGAAGCCTCCCAGCGTGCCACTGTCACCCTTGTTATCCTCGAACAGCTTACCATCCACGGCCAACACCCGGTACACGTCCGGCAACGGTGCCTTGCCTTCGAACACCCAGGTATGGTCGTCGAGCTTGCTGTAGAGCAGGTCCTCATCGTCGTACTCATCGGTGATGTCGCCCACGATCTCCTCGATGACGTCCTCCAGGGTGATGATGCCGCTGGTACCCCCGTATTCGTCCACCACCACTGCCAGGTGCACCTTCTCGCTCTGGAACTCCTTCAGAAGGTCGTCCAGTTTCTTCCCCTCCGGGACGAAGTAGGGTGCGCGCAGCAGGCTGTGCCAGTCGAAGTCGGTTTTGCCGATGTGCGGCAGGACATCCTTGATATAGAGCACGCCCACCACGCGGTCCAGCGTACCCTCGTACACGGGTACGCGCGAGAAGCCCGACTCCACGATGCTGGCGAGCAGTTCCTTGAACGTGAACTCCCGGTCGAAGCCGATCACCTCGGTCCGGGGGCGCATAACCTGCCTGACCTCGAAGTTGCCGAACTTGACGATACCCCGCAGGATGCGCTGTTCCTCCACGGTGGTGCTGGCGTCCTGGGTGAGTTCGAGGGCGTGGCCGAGGGCATCCACGGAAATGTTCTGGGCGCGCTTGGTGTAGCGTTTCTCGATGAAGGTGGTGCTGCGCACCAAGGTTTCGCTCAGTGGCTTGAACAGGGCGCGCAACACCAGCAGGGGGCCGGCCATGCCTTGTGCCACTCGCATGGACGCGCTGGTGGCGTACACCTTGGGCAGCACTTCGCCCAGCAACAGGATCACGAAGGTGACGGCCAGCACCTGGATGCCGAAGACCAGGTAGGTGGGCATCCTTGTGAAGTCCAGCAGGTTGTTCACTGCGAACGTGCTGAGGATGACGATACCAACATTGACGAAGTTGTTGGCAATGAGGATCGTGGCCAGCAGGCGCCTGGGCTTGGCAAGCAGGTCGAGCACACGCTGGCCCTTGCTTCCGCCACGCTCCTTGAGGTCGCGCAGTTGCGTGGGGGTCAAAGAGAAAAGTGCCACCTCGCTCGCGCTCATCGCCGCGGATGCGGCAAGCAACAAGGGGATGATGGCAAGTACCGCACCGGTGGCAGGGTCCAACGGGCGCAAATACAAGGCCGTGGTCAGAACATATGTGGACGGAGGCTCCAAGGGGGGCGGTTGGTTGGAGGTGCCTTAGAAGGGAAGGTCATCCACCTCGTCCAACGGATCGTTGGCCATGGTCGCGCCGGACATGG
Organism: uncultured Chryseobacterium sp.; assembly: GCA_964559165.1. Lineage (GTDB taxonomy): Bacteria > Bacteroidota > Bacteroidia > Flavobacteriales_F > PHOS-HE28 > PHOS-HE28. Next base: position 6,357 of record CAZLGY010000071.1, on the reverse strand, counting down.
GTTGTGCGGAAGGCCGTGGTGCGCCCATTGCGGTAGCTGACGAAGCCCCGCCTTCACCGCTGCTGGCCCTGTCCAGCATGGTCATCTCCTCGGCGTGCACTTCCGTGGTATAGCGCGTATTGCCGTCCTTGTCCTGCCATTGCCGGGTGCGCAGCTTGCCTTCCACATAGACCTTGCTGCCTTTGCGCAGAAAGCGTTCGGTGATCTCTGCCAAGCCCCGCCACGCGACGATATTGTGCCACTCGGTCTGCTCGCGTCGTTCGCCGGTCTGGCGGTCCTTGTAGGTTTCGCTGGTGGCGATCCGGAAGTTGGCCACCTTGGCATCGCTGGATACCTGACGTACTTCGGGGTCTGCACCAAGATTGCCGATCAGGATCACTTTGTTCACTCCGGCCATGGTCGTTCGAAAAGAATGATGGAACGCGAAGATAGCCCTCTTGGGAGCATCCGCGCGCCCCTTTCATGACACGCCTGCAAGGTGGCTTTGGCTACACCAGGCGTGCGTTCAAGTTCCCGATGTCCGCCAGATAGCGTTCCATGAGCCTGGGTATGGCCATTCCCGCAAGTTCCTGCATGGTGACCAAGCGCCATGCAGGGGGCGGTATCAGGTCCTGCGGTGCGCGCACCCGCCAGAAACGGGCGATCAAGTGCTGGTGACTTAGCACGTGCTTCACCGGGCCGAGCTGTTCCACCAATGTCCAATGGCCACCGTGGCGGCCAGTTGGCAGAAGGGGCCCGAGCTTGTGGAAGCTGCGCGGACCGAGGGGCGCATCGGTTTCCACCAATGGCAGTTCCCAGAGGCCCTGCCAGATGTCGCCCGGACCGCGTTGCTGCATGTACAGGCCACTCCCGGTCTCCAGATGCAGGTAGTTGAGGTGCCGCTCACGCACGCGTACACGACCTGCTTTCACTGGCAATGCATCGATCCGTCCCTGCGCGAGGGCGAGGCAACGGTTGGCCAGCGGGCATTGGGCGCAGCGTGGCTTGAGCGGGGTACAGACAGTGGCCCCCAGTTCCATCACCGCCTGGTTGTGGTCGCCCGGCGTGTCCGGGTCGATCAGTTGGCCGGCCAGGGCCCGGAATTCCTTGTGTCCTTCGGTACTGTCGATGGGCGTGGCGATGCCGAACACCCTCGCCAGCACCCGGTATACGTTGCCATCCACCACGGCTTCCGGCTGATCGAAGCAGATGCTGGCGACGGCCGCCGCGGTGTAGTCGCCCACACCTTTCAACTGGAGCAGTTCGGCATGGGTGGGGGGGAATAGGCCGCCATAGTGCTCCACCACCTGGCGGGCGGCGGCCAGCAGGTTGCGGGCCCTGCTGTAATAGCCCAGCCCCTGCCACATGCGGAGCACCTCGTCCTCGGAGGCCGCGGCCAGGAGCTCCACACGGGGGAAGCGGTCCATGAATCGCTGCCAATACGCGGTGCCCTGGTCCACCCGTGTTTGCTGCAGGATCACCTCGCTGAGCCACACGGAATAGGGGTCCTTGGTGCTGCGCCATGGAAGGGGGCGCATGTGCCTGTGGTACCAAGGCACCAGGGCATGGGTGAACCAAGCAGTTGACATACAGGGGCAAAGATCGGTTGCGCGATCCATTGGAACGGCTATCTTTGCGGCCCCAAATCAACGACAGGGAATGACGAAGGCAGAATTGGTCAGCATCATCTCCAAGCGCACCGGAGTGGAGCGCCAGGTGGTCCTGACGACCGTGGAGGCGTTCATGGAAGAGGTGAAGAGCACCCTGGAGAAAGGAACGGATGTGCATTTGCGCGGATTCGGCAGCTTCATCGTGAAGCACAGGGCCCAGAAGACCGGCCGCATCCTGGCGAAGAACACCACGATCATCATCCCCGCGCACGATGTACCGGCGTTCAAGCCGGCCGATGTGTTCGTGGACAAGGTGAAGAACCGTCCCAAAGGCGGTCAGTGATGGGTCTCAAGCGGCCCCAGTTCCTGGCCCTGTTGGGGGCGCTGGCGGTCGTCGTTCTTTTGGTAGTGTTACCCCGGACACCTTCCGGGAAGAGCGCCGCAGCGGTGAAGGCACCCAGCCCCGCCGAGGTGAAGATGGCCGAAGCCATCGCGCTCGTTCAGGGCCAGGACCCCATGCGCGGTATCATGATGCTCCGCGAGCTGGTGGAACAGGACCCCGACAACGCAGAGGCCCATTGGCACCTCGGCCTGTTCTCCATTCAGAGCGGACAGTACGAGAAGGCCTTGGACCGCTTCAGGAAGGTGCGAGAGCTGGACGCCGGGAGGTTCCCGGATGTCTGGTTCTACCTGGGACGCACCTATGCCACCCTGGATAGCACCGAGCAAGCGATCGAGTGCCTCAGGAAGTACAGGACATTGACAACGGATACGGTCATCCTTGATGGGGTGGACCGCTTCCTGATGGAATTGGAAGGAAACGAACAACACTGACGAACCATGCCTTGCGGTAAGAAGAGAAAGCGGCATAAGATGGCCACGCACAAGCGGAAAAAGCGCTTGCGGAAGAACCGTCACAAGAAGAAGAACCGGTAAGGTCCTTCTTCCGGGCAGGATCTGGCGTGGGCCTGAGGACCTCGGTCCTCGGGCCACACCCTATCCGGCGGTGTGGTGCATTTCGCTGCCTCCGCCGTCCCGGACCATCCCCACAGCCGCGTGAACAACGAGCTCGTCATCCGATCCGCCGGCGGAGAAGTGGCCATTGCCCTGCTCCGGGACAAGGTCCTGTGCGAGTTGCATCGCGAACGCACCGAGCGGGGCTTTGCCGTGGGCGATATCTTCCTCGCCAAGGTGCGCAAGGTGGCTCCCGGCCTTAACGCCGCATTCGTGGACGTGGGGCACGAAAAGGATGCATTCCTGCATTATTTCGACCTCGGCCCACAATATCGCAACGCCTTCAAGTTCGCCAAGGGCGCCGTTGGCGGAACCATCCAGAGCTGCCTGCTGGACGATTGGAGGCTGGAAACCGACATCCCCAAGGATGGCAAGCTCGCCGACGCCGTAAGTGCCAGCCAGAGCATCCTGGTGCAGATCGCCAAGGAGCCGATCAGCACCAAGGGCCCGCGCCTTACCGCGGAAGTAACCCTGGCAGGGCGGTACATGGTGCTCGTTCCCTTCATCAACAAGGTCAGCATCAGCAGCCGCATCACCGATGAAGCCGAGCGCAAGCGGCTGAAGGAATTGATGCAGGCCATCCGCCCGAAGAACTTCGGGGTCATCATCCGTACCAATGCGAGCGACAAGCGTACGGAGGACCTCGAGAACGACCTGAAGACCCTGTTACAGCGCTGGGACGTGATGTTCCGCAACCTGCGCAACGCACAGGCACCCAAGAAGGTGCTTGGCGAGATCGACCGCACCAGCGCTGTGATGCGCGATGTGCTCACCAAGGACTTCACCAGCATCCAGGTGGATGATGAACTCCTTGCCGAGGAGATCTACCAGACCTTGGAGAAAACGGCTCCCGAGAAGAAAGGGATCGTCAAGCATTACAAGGGGAACCTCGACATCTTCGACAACTTTGGCATCAACCGCCAGATCAAGCAGGCCTTTGGCAAGCAGGTGATGCTGGCCAGTGGTGCCTATCTGATCATTGAGAAGACCGAGGCCATGCACGTCATCGACGTGAACAGCGGCAGCCGCAAGGGCGGCAACCAGGCACAGGAGAAGAACGCACTCGACATCAACGTGGAGGCGGCAAAGGAGATCGCCCGCTTGCTCCGCCTCCGTGACATGGGGGGCATCGTGGCCATCGATTTCATCGACCTGTACGAACCTGAGAACCGTCGCATCCTGCACAAGGCATTGAAGGATGCGATGGAGGACGACAAGGCCAAGCACAACGTCCTTCCGCCGTCGCGTTTCGGGGTCATTGAGCTTACCCGCCAGCGTGTGCGGCCCGAGACGGAGATCGAGACCAACGAGAGCTGCCCCACCTGCAAGGGGACCGGAGAGGTGCAGGCAGCGATCCTCATCATCGACGAGATCGAAAGCGCCCTCAATTACCTCCACGGAGAGAAGGATATGAGCGGCCTGACCCTGCACGTGCATCCCTTCATTCATGCCTATCTCACCAAGGGGGTGCCCAGCATCCAGCATAGGTGGTGGTGGCGGTGGCGCAAGTGGGTGAAAGTGATGCCCGATGGTGCGCAGCAGTTCCTGGCCTTCTCCGTAAAGGACAGTGCCGGGAACGAGGTGGTGGTCTGACGGCGCCGACGGCCATTGTCATCCCCCCCCGGTATGCGGCACGACCAGGATCGCCCGGCCCATCTTGCCAAGGCGCGCGCCCTTTGCGCCCGCCAGGAGCGAAGCCAGCTGGAGGTGCGCGACAAGCTTAACACGTGGAGCGTTCCAGCCGCAGAGGTGGAGGATATCATCAGCCAGCTGATCGCCGAAGGCTACCTGAACGAGGCGCGCTTCGCGGAACACTTCGCGGTGAGCAAGTTCCGGCAAAAGGGATGGGGGGTGGGGAAGATCGCGTCAGCACTGAGACGGAAGCAGGTGAGCTTGCCCTGTATCGCCGCCGCCCTTGGCGCACTCGACGCTGAGGAATACGATCGGGGCCTGCAGCAGGCCGTTCAGCGCAAATGGGAACGATCGAAGGAACCCGACGCATTCCGCAAGCGCCAGCGCCTGGTGCGTTATTTCCTTGGCCGCGGCTACAGTGTCGACGCCGTGGAACGGGCATTGCGCTTGGTGGCGCATTGAACCTCGCTGGTCCGCACACCCGATCAGTGAGGTGGACCAACGGTGCATCACGCCCGTCCTTCCCCTCCCCACCTCCTTCGACCACACACCAACCCATACTTTTGCCGCCCCACCCGCCTGCGCTCATGGTCACCATCGACAAGATCGACGAACTGAAGGAACGTCTGGAAGCCCTCAAGGGGTATCTGGCCATCGAGGACAAGCGCGGTCGCATCCTGGAGGAGGAGAAATACACCCTCGATCCCGACTTTTGGAACGACCAGAAGAAGGCCCAGCTGGTGATGCACCGCATCCGTGAGTTGAAGCGCTGGGTTGAGCTATATGAAGGTGTGCGTCGCGAAGTGGATGATCTTGAGGTGACGTTCGAGTTCTTCAAGGCCAAGGAAGTGAGCGAGGAGGAGCTGGATGCCCAGTTCAAGAAGGCCGGAGAGGCCCTCGAAGAACTGGAGTTCAAGAACATGCTGAGCGCTGAGGAGGATCCCCTGAGCGCGGTGGTGCAGATCACCAGCGGCGCAGGTGGTACCGAGAGCAATGATTGGGCCCTGATGCTGCTGCGCATGTACCGGATGTGGGCGGAGAAGAGCGGATACAGCGTGAAGGTGCTCGACTACCAGGACGGCGAAGCGGCCGGCATCAAGCAGGCCACCCTTGAGGTGGGCGGAGAGTTCGCTTTCGGCATGCTCAAGGGCGAGAACGGTGTGCACCGCCTTGTGCGCATCAGCCCCTTCGACAGCAATGCCCGTCGCCACACCAGCTTCGTGAGCGTTTACGTATATCCGCTGGTGGACGAGAGCATCGAGATCGACATCAATCCCAGTGACATCACCTGGGATACCTTCCGGAGCGGTGGTGCCGGTGGCCAGAACGTGAACAAGGTGGAGACCGGCGTACGGCTGCGCCACGCCCCCACAGGCATCATCATCGAGAACACGGAGACCCGCAGCCAGTTGGACAACAAGACCAAGGCGTTGCAGCTGCTCAAGAGCCAGTTGTATGAGATGGAACTTGAGCGCCGCCGCGCCAAGCGCAGCGAGATCGAGGCCGGCAAGAAGAAGATCGAGTGGGGAAGCCAGATCCGCAACTATGTCTTGCAGCCCTATAAGCTAGTGAAGGATGTGCGAACAGAACACGAGACCAGCAGTGTGGATGATGTGCTCAACGGCCATATCGACGGGTTCCTAAAGGCCTACCTCATGCAGCAGGGGCAGAGCCAGAAGGTGTAGCCGAAGCGCAGGACACAAGGCTCAAGTCCCATTCGGTCAAGGTGAGGCTCGGGCTGATCGGAACAGGAACTTGATCCTTGAGCTTTGCATCTTGAAACTTGAGTCTTGACATGGAATACCGGATCGAGAAGGATACGATGGGCGAGGTGAAGGTGCCCGCCGACAAGTACTGGGGCGCCCAGACCGAGCGCAGCCGCAACAATTTCAAGATCGGTCCGCCGGGCAGCATGCCGCGCGAGATCGTGCATGCCTTCGCCTACCTGAAGAAGGCGGCCGCGCTCACCAACCTGGAGCTGGGCAAGCTCCCGAAAGAGAAGTGCGACCTCATCGGCCAGGTATGCGACGAGATCCTCACCGGCGCCTTGGACGACCAGTTCCCGCTGGTGATCTGGCAGACCGGCAGCGGCACACAGAGCAACATGAACGTGAACGAGGTG
>CAZLGY010000070.1:12547-15607 GCA_964559165.1 uncultured Chryseobacterium sp. | reverse complement strand
TCGAGCTGCCCTTGGGCGAGGTGGTCTTCGACTTCTTCGACAAGCTCAAGAGCATCAGCCGCGGCTACGCCAGCTTCGACTACCACCCCGTGGGCAGCAAGGAGAGCGACCTCATCAAGCTGGACATCCTGCTCAACGGTGAAAAGGTGGACGCCCTCAGCGCGCTCATCCACCGCGACCATGCGCACGAACTGGGCAAGAAGATGTGCAGCAAGCTGAAGGAGCTGTTGCCCCGCCAGCAGTTCGACATCCCCATCCAGGCCGCCATCGGCGCCAAGATCGTGGCCCGCGAAACGGTCAAGGCCCTGCGGAAGGATGTGACCGCCAAATGCTACGGCGGGGACATCAGCCGCAAGCGCAAACTGCTCGAAAAGCAGAAGGAGGGTAAGAAGCGGATGAGACAGGTGGGCTCTGTCGAGATCCCGCAGCAGGCATTCCTCGCCGTGCTGAAGCTGGACTGAGGGTGCCCTTCGAGTACCTCAGGGCACGGCCTTCGAGTACCTCAGGGCACAGCCTTCGAGTACCTCAGGGCATGGGATGTGCTTGGATCACCGCAGGTGAAGCACGCGCCCCTGTAACCAACTGCGCACGCCATCCGCGTCCAGTTCACCGGTGGCCACGCGGATCACGAGGTCGTATTTCTCCTCTTGTGATGCTTGGATATCAAGGCCCTCATCCTGCAGGATCAAGCGAGCCAAGGCATAGCCGGTGCGTTTGTTGCCATCAATGAACGGGTGCCCCGTGATAATGCCGTGCATAAGGGCAGCCGCTTTATCCTCCGGGCCAGGGAACAGATCCTCTCCTCCGAATGTAGCGTATGGTCTGTTCAGGCTGGCGTCCAACACGCCCTCATCACGAACACCATCGGCACCACCGAACCGGCGCACCAGTTCGCGATGATAGAACAGCGCCTCATCACGCCCGATCATTGGGCCAGCCGCTGCAGTAGTTCCTTGTCCTCCTCCATGTTGCGAAGGAACCGGGCCATCCGGCCCATGGAGACCTTCTCTCCTTTGGCCAGTTCCTCAATGGCGTCGAGCACGTGCTGCACCATGCTCGGCGGGGCCTGGTCCGGAATGTCCTTGATGCGCGCCAGCATGCGCTCCTTCAGCTCCTTGGTGCTCATGGTAGCTCAAAGATAATACGACAACAAGCGCACAGGGCCACCCCGAAACAATGGACAGTGCCGCCGCACGGGGCCAGCGCGCAACAGTGGACGCAAGACCAACGTGACCTTGGCCCTTTGGACTTGTGTCTTGCGTCTTTAGCCTTGAGCCTTGAGCCTTGCTCACTCCACCACCACCGTCTGGCTCACGCGCTGGCCATCGTGCTCCACCAGCAGCGTGTAGCTGCCCTTGGCGAAGGCGGACAGGTCGAGGGTGCGCTGGGTGCGGTTGCCGGTGGCGGTGAAGACCCCGTTATGCATAAGGGTACCGCGCGCGCCATTCGTTCGAGGTTCTTCGAGGCACCCTAAGGGTTACCTTCCTAGCGCCTGTTCAACCACACGCTTCAGCGCGGGGAGGTGTTTCTGGAGGATGGGCCACACGAAGTGGTCATCTATCGTATCGTAGGAATGGATCAAGCGGTTGCGGAACTGCACGATCCGGTCCGCTTCGGGAATGGGATGCTGCGGGTCGAGCTTACGCACCTTGTTCACCGCCTCCCCAATAATGCCGAGTTGCCGCTCCACCGCGCTCTTCACCAGCGCATGGCGCCGATAGTCCTCGAACCCACCGATGTGGCCCTGCGCCATGAACGCCTCGACCTATGCGATGGCACGCAGGATGTCAGCATAGTAGCCTTCCAGACGATCCATCGTAGATCAACTGCTTGGTGGCGTCGATGTGGCGCTTCTTCACCGGGTTCTGCAGCGAGAGCGGTGTAAGCAGGTCCACCGGGCGTTGGAAAAAAGCCTCCATGCGGTCCCAGAAAGTCCAAAGGCGCTCACCGGTCTCGGTGGGATCACCACCCTCCACCTCCACCAGTAGGTCCACGTCGCTGTGCTCGGTGAACGGGCCGTTCACAGCCGAACCGAAGGCATACAACTCCTTCACTCTTGCCGCCCGGCAAAGCTCCACGAACGATGACCGCTGCTTGTTGATCTGGTCTGACAGCATGCCGGAAAGGTACGATAGGAAGGTGGCGAGTCGGCAGCGCATCATGTCCACGTGCGACGGCGTCTCCCGGAACGGATCGACAGGGTACCCTTTCCAGGCAACCATACCGCCCCCCTTACCCCCTTGCCCCCTTGCGCCCTTGCGCCTTGTGTCTTGCGCCTTGAGCTCTGCGTCTTGAGTCTTGTGCCGTGAGCCTTTAGCCTTGAGCCTTGCGCCTTGTTCACTCCACCACCACCGTCTGGCTCACGCGCTGGACATCGTGCTCCACCTGCAGCGTATAGTTGCCCTTGGCGAAGGTGGAAAGGTCCAGCGTGCGCTGGGTGCGGCTGCCGGAGGCGGTGAAGACCTCGTTGTGCACCAGGGCGCCGCGTGCATCAATTCGAAACTTCAGTCTTAGAAGCGTTTCTTCCTTCTATCGCCTTGGCTAATCCTCCAATCAACAAAATAGACATTATTGTTAGAAAGATATTAATCATAAAATAACTTCCCCATTTAATTTTATTATAATCATAATCATCATATGGTATATTCCAAAAAAATTCAGAATCGTCACAACCAGCCAGTACGTACGTGCTACATTTATAGCTATATGGCGCATGACACCAAATTAGAGCCCAAACTACTATTGATACTATTCGAAAAGTAAGTTTCATTTTGAATTGTTTTTAGTTTCAGTCGAAAACACCTTACCAGACCCGTCACGTAATTCATAATAACCATAAAGACACATTTCATGCGATACCTGATTAATGTAGTCTACAGACATTTCATTTACACTTAATTTTAATGATAAGTCTTTCTTCACTTTTTTTGCACAAGACTCAACAGCACCCATATCCACATCAGAAGGAATTCCAGCGCTAGCAAGGACCGCCTGTTTCGAATACTCCTCACATTCGCAGTATGAAGGCGTCGAACATGATAGCAGAGTAAATAATGCTCC
>CAZLGY010000070.1:10447-12504 GCA_964559165.1 uncultured Chryseobacterium sp. | reverse complement strand
TATTCATATTTTAGCTTAATTTTAGATGATTCTCTCTCAGAGAATCTATTCTTCATAATAAGCCTTTCTCTGCGATTTAACGCTTTTCGAGCTGTGGCGTTATTGCTCGGAGGCAAACCACCCGCTTCAAAATGGAGTTTGCGAATTTTCCTCTTCCACGAATCTGGGCTACCCTCGGCGGAGGCCAAAGCTTGACAATAGTGCTCCTCAAGTTGATGTAGAGCAGCAACATCGCCCAAAGCATCTACTAATTTGCGGCGGAGTTCATTACGCTGCTCATTTCTTAGGGCCGAGAGCCTCGTTATCGCACTCCCCAAAATCGCCCCAGCAGCGGTTGTTAACGCTGGTAGGATATGATACGCCAGGTTGGTGACTTCGGACATAACCTCGCCTTTCTGCATCACGTTGCAAATATTAAGCGCACTGATGCTGCCTACAAGCAAAGATTGTTCTATTTACCCTACCTTTGGTTCTAAACAAGACCCCCGCATGGACAAGAAGATGGGCCAAAAGGTGCGCATGGTGCGCGAGCTGAAGGGCTTCTCGCAGGAGTACATGGCCCACGCCCTGGGGATGAGCCAGCGGGGCTACAGCAAGCTGGAACGCGACGAGAGCAAGCTGGACTGGGAGCGCATCACGCAGATCGCCAAGCTCTTCGAGATGGAACCCATGGACCTGGTGAGCTTCGACGATAACCTGGTGTTCCACAACTGCACGCAGTCCGGGAAATTCAACCAGTTCTACAATCAGGTACCCGAAAAGCTGATCGCGCAGTACGAGGAGCGCATCAAGCACCTGGAGGCGGAGGTGGCGTTCCTGCGGGAGGAGCTGCGGGCGCGGAGGTGAGGGGTGAGTGGTGAGTGGACAGTGCCGACGCACGGGGCCTATGCGCAACAGTAATGAGTGGTGAGTGCCTACGCACGAGCCTACTCCCAACAGTGGCGAGTGGCGAGTGCCAGCCCGCAGGGCCTACGCGCGATAGTGGACAGTGGCAGCTCGCAGGGCTTACGCACAACAGTATTGAGTGGTGAGTGCCCGTGCACAAGGCCACCCCGCAACAGTGGACAATGCCCGCCCGCGGGGCCTAACGCGCAACAGTGGACAGTGGTGAGTGCCCACGCGGGGTCATCCGCCAACTGGGAAGCCGTGCGGATACCTCACGCACCAACTTGACCCTTTTGTCTTGTTTCTTGAGCTTTGCGTCTTGAGTCTTGTGCCTTTAGCCTTGACCCTTGTGTCTTGTGTCTAGCCTTCCCCGTGCCCGGTCACATGTCCTTCGATCGACAGTGGGAAACCCACCTACCCCCGCGGTATGATCCGCCCCGGATTGCCCACCACCACGCTGTTGGGCGGCACGTCCTTGAGGACCACGGCCCCGGCACCGATGAGTACGTCGTGGCCGATGGTGATGGGGCCGATGACGATGGCGTTGGCCCCGATGTCCACGCGGTCGCCGAAGCGGGGGGCGCGGCTGTAGGTGCCGTCCTTGAGGCGCTTGTTGCCGATGGTGGTGCTGTTGCGTACGGTGCAGTGGGCGCCGAACACGGTGCCGTCGTTGATCACCAGCGCCTGGCCATGGTCCACCCGGAAACCGGGTCCGATGCGCGTTCTCCACGGCAGCTCGATGCAGAGGAACCATTCCACCGTGATGCGGTACCACACGAAGTACCAGATGAAGAGCAGGAAGGTGAGCTTGGTCTGCCGCAGCAGGTGCGCCGTGCGGAACAGCAGCATCACCAGCTTCCCCTTGGGGTTGCCGCGGTTGGCACCCCAGTCCTGGAAGATGTTCCACACGCTCGTCGTCATGACCGTCCGCCAAGGATCGGCGAAATGTACTGGTTGAACCGGAGCTTGAGGTATTGCGGCACGTAGAGCGCAGTGCGGGTGAACTGGCCGATGGCGGTGCCGACGGCGCCCAGGCCCAGATCGTGGCTCACGCGGCGGCCCTCGCTGAGCACGCGCTTCAGGGGGATGGTCATGCTGGCGCCACCGGCCGTGAAGTTGGCCAGCACCACGGGCAGGTACAGGAACTGCTTGGGATCATGGAGCCAGGCGGC
>CAZLGY010000070.1:9730-10437 GCA_964559165.1 uncultured Chryseobacterium sp. | reverse complement strand
ATCGAAGGGGCGGCCTTGATAGTAGCTGCGACGCACGAAGAAGGTGGGGTGGTTCAGCACCATCTCCCAGTACTTCAACAGGAAGCCGCTATGTCGCGCCCGCTTCACCTTGCGGTGGCCATTGGGATAGTGAATCCAGATGTCGCCGTGCACGATGTTGATCGCCGGACGTTCCTTCACCGCCTCCACCACCCGGGCCACGGTATCGGGCTCGTACCAATCATCGGCGTTGATCAGTGCCACCCAGTCACCGGTGGCCAGGGCCACGCCCTTGTTCATGGCATCGTAGATGCCTTTGTCGCGCTCACTCACCCACAGGTCAAGGCGGTCCCCATAGCGGCGCACGAGGTCGAGGGTGCCATCCGAGCTGCCGCCGTCCACAATGATGTACTCGATGTTGTCGTAGGTCTGCCCCAGCACGCTCTGGATGGTGCGTTCCAGTGTGGCGGCACCGTTGTAGACCACGGTGATGATGCTCACGAGGGGCCGGCCTGGGCGGTTCTCCCTGAGCAGGCCCTGTACGCGCCGGCCTCCGCGTAGCTGTGATGCCATCATCTTGGAGTTCTGCAAGGCGCTTTGTACGCAGTTCCGGCCCGAAAGGATCGGCACCGATCGGTGCAAAGGAACGCTGTGGGGAGTTGATGTGGCTACCACCAGCGCCGGCCCAGAACAACGAAGGCGGCCCTGAGGACCGCCTTCTTCGCTTT
>CAZLGY010000070.1:0-9630 GCA_964559165.1 uncultured Chryseobacterium sp. | reverse complement strand
CGTGGCCTGGTACAGCCAACATCCGTGGAGAATACCGGAGTCGAACCGGTGACCTTCCCGCCGCCCGGCGGGACGCTCCAGCCAGCTAACACCAGCGACGGCCAAGTACAACGAAGGCGGCCCTGAGGACCGCCTTCTTCGCTTTCGTGGCCTGGTACAGCCAACATCCGTGGAGAATACCGGAGTCGAACCGGTGACCTCTTGCATGCCATGCAAGCGCTCTAGCCAGCTGAGCTAATTCCCCTTTCTCCCGATCTCCCTGCCGGACCATGGAGGGTGGACCCTTGGTGATCCATCCATTCCCCGACGGGGCGGCAAATGTAATGCAAGGGAACCAATGTGCGAAATACGCGGTGACGCAAAACGTGAACGGTCCGAGAGGAACGTTGGGTGAAGGCTCGACCGGCTGTCAGGGCTTTTTCTTCTTCCTGCGTCCCTCGCCGTCGTTGAGATCGTCACCATCATCGCTGATGGTACCTGTCCCCCCCTCCGCATCGGGCTGGTCCGGATCCTCGCCATCCTTGGCGAAGTCACCGGCAACAGGTGCATCGAGCGCGTGCCGTGGCCGGATCGGTGCATCCTTCGCACACGATGCGAGCAGGAGAGCCAGAACCACTATGGATAACAGGTTGCGCACGACCGGAATTCTGTTCAAATATAGCACGAGCGGCGCTCTGATGCAAATGGCGTGGCGGACCGCCCTTCAAGCGGGCAGCTCAACGCTGACCCGGGTGCCGCGGATGGCAGGCTCACCGGCGCTGGCACGTGGGCCGGGACCTTCGATGCGGATATCGCTGATCTCCAGGTTGCGCAGCACATCCGCCCTGCCCTTGGTTATCTCGATCCCGCGCGAGATGTGGTCAGCGGGACCGGTATCCTTGTTGCGCAGGCTCTGTTCCACGCCGACACCATCATCCTCGATGACCACACGCACCCGACCTGGCCCGGCCGGTTCCACGCGGATGACCACCTCTCCCTGCTCCTGCATGGGCAGGATGCCATGCCAGATACTGTTCTCCACGTAAGGCTGCAGCATCATGGCGGGCAACTGCACGTGCCGCGTATCCACCCCGGGCGCCACTTCCAAGCGGTAGCGGAACTTGTCCTTGAACCGCATGTGTTCGAGGGTGAGGTAGAGTTCGAGGCGTTCCAACTCCTCGGCCAACGAGGTCGTATCGTTCTGGCTGGCATCGAGGTTCCTGCGGATGAGCTTGGCGAAGCTGGTGAGGTACCTGCTGGCCGTGGCACGGTCCTGTTTGTTGATATGGTATTGGATGCTGTTCAGGGCGTTGAACACGAAATGGCGGTTCATATTGGCGTTCAGGGCCTGCTGTTCCAACTGGAGCATCCTGGACCGCAGCATCAACTGGCGGGTGCGCTCGTGGCGTTGACGGTTGTCCTGGCGGTAGCGATGGATGCCCCACGCCAGCGCAGAGGCCAGCAGTGTGCAGGTGAGGAAGAACCACCATTGCAACCAGTACGGGCGTTCGATATCGAAACGGAAGCTGGCCGGGGCGCTCCAGGTGGTGCCGTCGACGGAGGCGGCCACCTCGAAGGTATAGGTGCCGTGGCCCAGGTTGCTGTAGCTGGCGAACCGCGCATCGGTCGCCGGCAGCCAGTCCTGATCATACCCCACCAACCGGTACCGGTAGCGGACCTCATGGGGCACGGCAAGGTTGATGGCAACGTAGTCGAAGGTGAGGTAGTTGCGACGGTACTCAAGCACCAGGTCGATGGGAAGGCCATCGGCGTCCGCTCCCGTGCTTTGTTCCTCCCAATCGGTTCGCTGCAGGAAGGATCGCACAGCCGTCAGATGGACTTCGGGCGGAAGTGCCTGCCTGGGTTCGGGTTCGGCTTGTTCGCGGTACAGCACGAGCCCACCGGTGCTACCGAACAACAGCCTCCCCTGCGCATCGAGGTGGGAGGCATTGAGGTTGAACTCCAGGCTCCTGAGCCCTTGTGCACTGCTGAAGTGCTGCATCCCGACCGGTAGCCCACCGGGCACACCGGGGTCGAACCGATAGAGCCCGTTGTTGGTGCCCACCCAGATCCGACCTGCGTCATCGCGCTGGAGAAGACCGATGAAGTTGCCGCCGAAGTCGTCGGCCGGGCGGACGGTGTTGAACGATGTGCCGTTCCAGATGGATATGCCGTTGGTGGTGCCGAGCCACAACCTGCCGGCACCATCGGTGCAAAGGCTCTGCACGGTGTTGTCGCACAGGCCATCGTCCGTGGTCCAGTGATCGAAGTGGCCCTGCCTGTAACGGTAAAGTCCGTTCTCGGATGCCAGCCAGAGCGCCCCGGTGGTATCCGTGGTGATGCTCCGGATGGAGCGACCCACCGCTCCGGAAGCGGCGGAGTGGATCCGCAGGCTGCCATCCTCTCCGATGCGTGCCGCTCCATCGCGCATCCCACACCAGAGAGCGCCATCCGGTGCGATGTGCAGCGCCAGTATCCGCTGGTCGGCAAGGCTGTCCAACACCGGCATGTCCTGTACCACGCCGTTCACCACGCACGCAAGCCCGCTGCTGGTGCCGAACCACATGCGCCCGGCCTTGTCGCGTATGCCACACCACACCGTGTTGTTGGGCAGGCCGTCCAGGGTGGTGATCCGCGCTGTGCCGTCCATGCGGCAGATGCCGTTGTCATACGTGCCCAGCCAGAGATCGCCGGCGGCATCGGCCGTCATGTTCATGACCAGGTCGCTGCAGAGCCCGTCCTTGCGGGTGTAGGTGACGAAGCGTTCACCCGCATAGCGCAGGAACCCGGCCCCATCGGTCCCGAACCAGAGGTCGCCAGCTCGGTCCTGGAAGGCGGCGGTGATGTTGTCATTGGGCATCCCTTGGTGCACCGTGAACGTCCTCATGCGCCCCTGTTCCCAGAGGTTCAGGCCGACCTTGCTACCGATCCACACGCGGTCCCGGTCATCCACGAGAATGCACCGCACATGGTCCAGCAGCAGCCCGGTGCCCTCATCGAACCGTTGCGGACCGGAGGCAGTGCCGATGTGGAACAGCCCATCCGTGCTGGTTCCCACCCACCAGCTTCCGTCGCGTGCCTCGGCCAGGGCGGTGACCGTCAGCGGGTCACCATCGCCGAGCGGGACGGGACGGCATTCGCCCCGAACGGAATGGAAGAGGCCGGTCCGTGTTCCCACCAACAGGGAGCCGTCGCGCAGCGGTTGCAGGCAACGGACGTGGGCCGCCTGCGCCACCGGGTAGCCGGGCATGGGCCTGATGCCGGCGCTGTCGCGCACGAAACAGCCGCCGCCATCCGTACCCACGAAGATGCGGTCCCCGATGGCCGCAAGGCCTTGGATGCGTGCGCCCCGCGCTTCGGGAGGAAGGGGCTCCACGTGCAGGACCGCACCGCTCCTGTGCACGAGGTGCGATCCCGCCCCCATCCAGAGCGCGCCATCAGCGGTGGTGGTCATGGCGCTTACCTGCGCATCCGGGAGCCCTTCCTGCAAGGCCAGGTTGGTGAATTGCAGGCCGTCGAACCTACTGGCCCCACCCAGCGTCCCGAACCACAGGAAGCCCTTCGCATCCTGTGCGATGCAGCGCACCTGGCTCTGCGCCAACCCGTCGGCGGGTGTCCACTGCAGGAACCCGAACTGCTGGGCAGGCACGGATGGGACCAGCGCAACGGAGAGCAGGAGGCCGGTGAGGCGCAGTGCGTCGCGCGTTGGCACGTTCAGAACGTGTTGATCAATCCAAGGAAATCCGCAAGCCTGCGCCGCGAAACGGGGATGAGGGTGCCGTTGTCCAGCACGGCCATGTTGCCCTCGGCGCGATTGAACCCCTTGAGGTGGGCCAGGTTGATGATGTAGGATTTGTGCACCCTGAAGAAGGTCTTCGGGTCGAGGCTGTGCTCGAACACCCGGATGTGCTTGCTGCTCACGCTCCGTTTGCCGTCAACAAGGTGTATGGTGGTGTAGCTGTCATTGGCCTCCAGGTAGAGGATATCGGCATATTTGAGCAGGACCAAGCCATCACGACCGGGTATCGCCAGGCGCGAGCTGAGGGGCGATGCGGGGTCACGCATGAGGGCGGCGATGGCTGAGGGCTGCCCGGAACCCAGCTCATCGGTCATGCGCTGCATTTTCTTCACCGCCCGCTGCAGTTCCTCCTGGTCGACGGGCTTCTCAAGGTAATCCAGGGCGTTCTGCTTGAAGGCCTGCAACGCGAACTCGTCGTATGCGGTGGTGAACACCACGGGAAGATCCAGTTCGGCAATGGAAGCCAGCAGGGCGAACCCATCCTCACCGGGCATCTTGATGTCGAGGAAAAGCCCGTTGGGCTGCACCTCCTGGATGCGTTGGCGTGCCTCAGCGGCACTTGCCGCCTCGCCCGCCACCTGCACATCGGGACAGCATCCCTCCAACATCAGGCGCAGGTTGGCACGCGCATCCGCCTCATCATCCACGATCAATACACGCAATGCCATGACCCGGGGTTTGGCGAAAAGATAGGGCGCGCATGCGATCGCACCCGTGCAAGTGGGTGAACGGGAGCACCGGAGCAGGGAAAGGCGATCCTACCACCCCAGGCCTGCCGCGTGGTAGCGTTGCTCGTTCAGGTGCCAGGGCGCACGCATCTTCCGTGTCCTTGCGAATAACCCCTGCGACCGGGGGGCGGTCCGCAGGGATGTGGACGTGACCCCTGGCTTGTAACCTGTGATCGCGGGTTGCGTAGAACCCTGCAACCACCCACGCCATGGAACAGGACAAGCTGCACATCCGCCTGCGCATCGACCAATTGGAGCGCCTGCTCATGTTCGACTACGAACCGGGGTGCGCGGATGCCTTGTTCGACATCTGCGACAGCGAAGGGAACATCCTGAAGACAGGGGAGGTGCACGGACCCGTAACGCGTGTGAAGGTCACGGACCTCCAGGGAGAGGAATTCTACCTGATGGTGCTCGATGGTGAGCGTTCCGCCGTGAAGCCGTTCCAACTGCGGCGGGTGGCATAGGCGGCGCGCGCGGTGCGGCCAACGGGTGGGCTCACGGCACCTTCAGGTGCTGTTTCAGCAGCGGCACCAACAGTTCCAGGTCGAGGGGCTTGCGTACGAGCGCATCCATGCCGTGTTGGAGCACACGATCCAGGGTGCCGTTCCGGATCCCCGCGGTCATTGCCACGATGGGTATTCCTGGCCTGCGGCGCCGGATCTCATGCGCTGTCTGGTACCCGTCCATGCCCGGCATTTGCAGGTCCATGAGCACCAGACCGAACTCCGCGGGCGTGTCAAGCACTTCCAGTGCATGGGCTCCGGAGCGGACCGCGGTGACCTGCAGATTGAGCTTGCGGAGCATGGCGGCCATGATCTGCCCCAGATCGTCCTGGTCATCCACCAGCAGGATGGACCGGCCCTGCAGGTCGACCTGCAGGCGAGGCCGTTGTCCGGCGTCCAAGGCATCGGCAACACCGAAAGGAAGGTCGAAGGTGAACGTGGAGCCCTTTCCGGGGGTTGAAATGACCGTGATGTCGCTGCCCTGCAGGTTGAGCAGCCGCTTGATGATGGCCAGGCCGAGGCCGCTTCCCCCGAACTCACGGCGGATGCCTGCATGTGCCTGGGTGAAGCGGTCGAAGATCACGGACTGCTGGTCCGGTGAGATACCGATCCCATTATCCTCCACGGCGAAGCGGATACTGGCGCGGCCCTGTTCCAAGGCAAGCAGCTCGGCAACGAGTTGCACGCGACCGCCCTCGGCGAACTTCACGGCATTGGAGAGCAGGTTGTTGAGGACCTGGGTAAGGCGGTGCGCATCGCCAACGATCTGCACGGGCAGGCCCTCTCCCATGCGCAGGTCCACAGTGGTGCCCTGAGCCGCACCGGCGCGGCGAGCTGCATCCGCAGCCGTGCCCAGCACCTGGTGGAGGTTGAACGGACGTTGCTCGAACTGCACCTGTCCCTCTTCGATCTGGCGCATGTCCAGCAGGTCGTTCACAAGGCCCAACAAGGTGTTGCATGCACCGCGCAAAGGGGTGATGAGCTCTGCCATTGGGGGCGTAGCCTCCGCCTCGAGGAGATAGACCGTACCCACGATGACACTGAGCGGGGTGCGGATGTCGTGGCTGACCATGGCGAGGAACTCGCTCTTGGCCTGTGCGGCACGGTCCGCTATCTCCCTGGCGGATACGAGCTCGGTTTCCAGCTCCTTGCTTCGCTGGACCGCACGTTTGAGCAGCTGAAGGGAGGCGTCGAGGTCTCCATCCGGGATGGCCGCATCACGACCAGGTCGGCCCACCAGCAAGGCAATGGCGGTGCGTATCTGGGCGATGGCGCTGTCGCGTGCAGCCGCTTCCGACCGGAGCGATGCCAGCACGTCCTGGTAGGTGCGCTCGCTGACCCTGAACGCATGCTCGGATATCGCCCGCTCCCGTTCCAGGGAAGCCACAAGCCGATCCATATCGGCGAGCAAGGCGGGCGGAAGGGGCACGACCGCCCCATGACGCTCGAGGAGCTGTGCAAGCCTTGGATGCATTGGGTTCAGCGCTCGGAAAGGAGCGTGATGGTCATCGTCTGGTTGAACAACCCGCACACGTTGGTGCCATGCAGCGGGGAAAGCTCTCCATAGGAATAGAAGCCGGTCACATGGGCGCCCTGCCCGATGATGGCCATGGCCTTGGCCACCTCCTCGTCCACACTTTGGTCCAAGACCACCTGGCGACCGATGCAGGAGATGAGCAGGGCCAGCTCCGGGGTGTGGCCGTGAAGCACATCCATCCCTATGCTGGCGGCGGTGCCGGCGGCGTCGATGAGGCTGTTGAAACTGGCCTTCATCAGGCGAATACGCGAACCTTCCGGCACGTTCCCTGCGAAGGTCATGGTCTGGTTCGCCTCATCGATGGTGAGGATGGTTCGGACCATGCCCTCCTCCCGACCCGGCATCGTGACCGAAAGCGGGAACAATAGCGCGGACCCTGGAAGGTCAGCCGCGTAGGGACCGAGGTATTCCTTGTACAGCTCCAATGCGTTACGACCATCTATGGCGCGCAGTACGTTGGATGTGGAGGCGGTGATCACGCGCTCCGGGCCGAATTCCTCCCATCCACCGAAGGTCCCGTAGCCCACTGTCAGTTGGTCACCATACAAGCCAACGGCCACCACGTTACCCGGGCGCACATCCGCATCAAGGCCGGTGAGGGTGGCGGCGAAGGTGGTGCCATCCCCGGCCAGCCCTCCGCTGATGGTCACTTGCTCGGGCACGGCTGCGGACAAACCGGCTACCAGGTCCGATCCGTTGATAAGGGTGCCGTCACTGAACACAAGCACATGGCGCAATCCCTCCTTGGGTAATTTGTCCATGAGGGCCCGGCCGCACCGATGACTATCGCCATGGTCGGCAAGGTTCACCACGGCGGTTCGCTGGGTGGTCCGCTCGAACGTGATCCCTGTGACCTCGATGCCTCCCTCGCGGATGCCATCGCGTGCGATCGCGCTGAACGTGCTCACAAAAACCACGGAGGCATTGGGCGACAGGGCACGAACGGCATCGCGCAACTCCTGCCGTTCAAAATAGGGACGTGCACCGAACGCCAGCAACAGGTGAACCTCACTGCGATCCGCAGCAGGCTGGTCACAGACGCCTTGCTCGTTGACATGGCAGGACCTGATCTTCATGGGTGCGTTCTCTTTTGAAGCCGCATGATACGGCTTCTTTCCCGAACGGGCATGACAAACGTCATGTCCGCTTGGATGGCCATCGTTCAGCGCCGCATGAGCGCCTCCACCGCCTCCGCCTCAACGGGGATGTCCGCGAACAGGTCGATCGGGTTGTCGCGCGTTACCAGGATGTCGTTCTCCAGGCGGATGCCCAGCTTCTCCTCGCGGATGTAGATGCCCGGCTCCACCGTGAAGACCATGTCCTCCGCGATAGGCTCGTTCCACAGTCCCACGTCGTGCACGTCCAGTCCCAGGAAATGGCTGGTGCCGTGCATGAAGTACTTCTTATACAACGGTCGCTCGGGGTCCTGGTTCTTCACATCGGTCTTGTCCAGCAGGCCCAGTCCGATCAGCTCGCGCTCCATGATCTTGCCCACCTCCTTGTGGTAGTCGGCGAGCAGGGTGCCCGGGCGCAGCAGTTGCGTGGCCTCGTTCTTCACGCGCAGCACCGCGTTGTACACCGCGCGCTGGCGATCGGTGAAACGGCCGTTCACGGGGATGCAGCGCGTGAGGTCGCTCGCATAGCCGCCGTACTCGCAGCCAAAATCCATCAGGATCACATCGCCATCGTGGCACACCTGGTCGTTGGTGATGTAGTGCAGCACGCAGGCGTTGTAGCCGCTGGCGATGATGGGCGTGTAGGCATGCCCGCGCGAGCCGTTGCGCACGAACTCGTGTGTGATCTCCGCCTCGATCTCGTACTCCTTCACGCCGGGTCTCACGAAGCCGCACACCCGCTCGAAGGCCCTGCCGGTGATGGCGATCGCACGCTTCATCTGCGCCACCTCCTCGGCTGTTTTACGGCTGCGGATGCGGTGCATGATCGGCGCGCTGCGCTTCACGCCGTGCAGCGGGAACTGTGCGCGCAGTTCCTTGTTCCGGCGGTCCTCACGCGTCTCCACCTCGTTGTGCTGACGCAGGTGCTCATTGCTGTTCAGGTACAGGTGCTCACACTGGGGCACCAGGCGCTTGAGGGTGGCGTCGTAGCTGCTCGTCCACAGCACGGTGGCGATGCCGCTCAGCTCGCCCGCCTGCTTCTGGCTGAATTTGGCGCCCTCCCAGATCGCGATCAGCTCGCTGGTCTCGCGTACGAAGAGGATCTCACGGTCCTTCGGGTCCACCGCGTCGGGGAAGAGCACCAGGATCGTCTCCTCCTGGTCGATGCCCGTGAGGTGCAGGATGTCACTGGCCTGCTTGAACGGCATGTGACCGTCCGCGCTGGTGGGCATGATGTCATTGCTGTGGAAGATCGCCAGACCGCCCTTTTCCATGTGCTGGCGGAATCGGGCGCGGTGCTCGCGGTACGTGGACGCTGGAAGCGGAGAATAACGCATGGGGGCGAAGGTAGGATCAAGACCCAAGACACAAGGCTCAACCATCAAGGTGTGGTGGCCTTGTCACTTGGAACTTGAGCCTTGAGAAGCGTGTCTTGAACTTGGGCGTTCCGGCGCAAAGACCCGCCGTCGGGCCATTCGCTGTTACTCCTCAGCCGGATGACCGGCATGCTGCTGTCGCCGACTTGCACACACCTCCGGGCCTTGCACGCCCTCCCCGAACACCCGTTGAGCCCGGAGATAGCCCCTGCGCATGCCCATTCACCCTCGAACTTTCTGCGCCCTACCTTTGTTCTACCCGCTGTCAACCACCCGAACGTCCATGAGCCAGCCCTCGCCCTCCTACCCGCTCCTGGAGCGCATCGCACTGCCCGCTGACCTGCGCGCACTCCCCGAGGAGCAGCTGCAGCAGGTGTGCACCGAGCTGCGCGACTTCATCGTGGACGTGGTGAGCGTGAAGGGCGGCCATTTCGGTGCCAGCCTGGGCGTGGTGGAGCTCACCGTGGCCCTGCACTACGTCTTCAACACCCCCTACGACCAGCTGGTATGGGATGTGGGTCACCAGGCCTACGGGCACAAGATCCTCACCGGCCGCCGCGAGGTGTTCCACACCAACCGCATCTACAAGG
>CAZLGY010000069.1:0-15662 GCA_964559165.1 uncultured Chryseobacterium sp. | reverse complement strand
TTCAGCCTGATGCAGATGGCCAAGACCAGCGCAGCGCTCACCCAGCTGGCCAAGAAGAAGCTCCCATACATCAGCGTGGTCACCGATCCCACCACAGGGGGGGTCACCGCCAGCTTCGCCATGCTGGGCGACCTCAACATCGCCGAGCCCAAGGCTTTGGTGGCCTTCGCAGGCCCACGCGTGGTGCGCGAGACCATCGGCCGCGACCTGCCCGAAGGCTTCCAGACAAGCGAGTTCGTGCTGGAGCACGGCTTTCTGGACAAGATCGTGCACCGCAAGGACCTGAAGTCCTTCCTGGCGCAGACCTTCTCGCTCCTGAGGGACTGACCATCAATTAGTTACGAAGCCTTTCGCATCCGATCGTCGACCGGATCGGAAAGATCCCTATCTTTGCGGCCTGTTACGAACGACCATGTACCTGACGAGCGAAGCCAAGAAGGCCATCTTCACGCAACACGGCGGTTCCGATAAGAACACCGGCGGCGCTGAAAGCCAGATCGCCCTGTTCACGGAGCGCATCAATCACCTGACGGGCCACCTGAAGGCCAACAAAAAGGACCACGGCACCGAGAAGGCGCTGATGACCATGGTCGGCAAGCGCAAGCAGCTGCTGAACTACCTGAAGATGTATGATATCGAGCGCTACCGTGCGATCATTGCAAAGCTGGGACTGCGCAAGTAACCCGGCGACCCCAGGCCCCCGGGCCGGACGGGTACCGACTTCCTGAACGATGAGGGGCGATCGTGAGGCACGGTCGCCCCTTTCTTTTAACATCCGGCCAGCGCGCCGGCACATAGGCTGAAAAGAGGAAACAAGCGGAAAACAACAAAGAGGAACATGAGACCACAAGGAATCCAGAAGACCATCGACATGGGCGATGGCAAGATCATCACCATCGAGACCGGGGTGCTGGCCAAACAAGCCGATGGCGCGGTGACCGTGCGCCTGGGCGACACCATCCTGCTCGCCACGGTGGTGGCCACCAAAGAGGCCCGCGAGGGCATCGACTTCCTGCCCCTGCAGGTCGAATACCGGGAGAAATTCAGCGCTGCCGGCCGCTTCCCCGGGGGCTTCTTCAAGCGTGAGGCCCGTCCCAGCGACCATGAGGTGCTCACCAGCCGCCTCATCGACCGCGCGCTGCGTCCCCTGTTCCCCGATGACTTCCACGGCGACACCCAGGTGGTGGTGAGCCTGATGAGCTCGGACAAGCAGAACCAGAGCGACGCCATCGCCTGCCTTGCCGCCGCCGCCGCCCTGGCCGTGAGCGACATCCCCTTCGCAGGACCGGTGAGCGAGGTGCGCATCGCCCGGGTGAACGGAAAGTACCTGCTCAACCCCACCTTCGCCGAGACCGAAGGATGCGACATCGACCTGATCGTGGCAGGCACCAGGAGGGACATCCTGATGGTGGAGGGTGAGTTGCAGGAAGTGCAGGAGGCCGACATGATCCAAGCGATCAAGATCGCCCACGAGGCCATCCAGAAGCAGTGCATCGCCCTGGACGAACTGAGCGCCATGGTGCCCAAGAGCCAGGTGAAGCGCACCTACAACCACGAGAACAACGACGCGGCCATCGGCCAGAAGATCCACGACTTCTGCTACCAGAAGTACTTCGATCTGGCCATGAACGCCAGCAGCAAGGAGGAGCGCGGGGCCAACTTCGCCGCAGTGAAGGAGGCCTGCTTGGCCACCCTGAGCGACGAGGAGAAGACCGACAAGGCCATGCTGGCCCGCTTCTTCAAGAAAACCCAGAAGAAGGCTGTGCGCGAGGTGTGCCTCACCCACGGCAAGCGTCTGGACGGTCGCCGCACCGACGAGATCCGCCCCATCTGGAGCGAGGTGGACGTGCTGCCCGGCACCCATGGCAGCGCCATCTTCACCCGGGGCGAGACACAGGCCATCAACATGGTGACCCTGGGCAGCAGCATGGACGAGCAGACCATAGACCTGGCCACCAAAAAGGGTAGTGAGCGCTTCATGCTCCACTACAACTTCCCCAGCTTCAGCACCGGTGAGGTGAAGCCCATCCGCGGCCCCGGCCGTCGTGAAGTGGGCCACGGCAACCTGGCACTGCGCGCCCTGAAGCCCGTGGTGCCCGGTGTGGAGAGCAACCCCTACACCATCCGCCTGAACTGTGACATCCTGGAAAGCAACGGCAGCAGCTCCATGGCCACCGTGTGCAGCGGCACCCTGGCCCTGATGGACGCCGGCGTGAAGATCAAGGCCCCTGTGAGCGGTATCGCCATGGGCATCACCGCCACCCAGATGGACATGAAGGTGGACGGCCTCCCCTACGAAGTGCTGGCCCAGGCACTTGAACAGGCCCGTCAAGGACGCATGCACATCCTCGGCGAGATGCTGAAGACGCTCGATGCTCCGCGCGCCGACTACAAGGACCACGCCCCCCGCATCATCACCATCACCATCCCCAAGGAGAGCATCGGCGCTGTGATCGGCCCCGGTGGCCGCGTGATCCAGGAGATCCAGGCCGAGACCGGTGCACACATCAGCATCGACGAGGTGGACGGCGTGGGACATGTGGAGATCATGAGCGAGAACAAGGCCAGCATCGATGCGGCCCTGGCCCGTGTGAACGCCATTGCCAACCCGCCCCAGGCCGAAGTGGGCGCCACTTACAAGGGCAAGGTGAAGACCATCATGCCCTACGGCGCCTTCGTGGAGGTGCTGCCCGGCACCGATGGCCTGCTCCACGTGAGCGAACTGGAGTGGCGCCGTATCGAGCGTGTGGAGGACGTGCTGAAGGAAGGCGACGTGATCGAGTTCCAGGTGACGGGCAAGGACCCGCGCAGTGGCAAGTTGAAGCTGAGCCGCCGTGTGCTGCTTCCCAAGCCCGAGGGCTACGTGGAGCGCGAGCCTGCGATGGATGGTGAGCGCCGCGACCGTGGCGACCGCCCCCGGCGTGATGACCGTCCCCGCCGCGATGACCGTCCCCGCCGCGACGACCGTCCCCGCAGGGACTTCGATGGAGATGGTGGCCCCAGCGCCAACTAAGCGTACAACGCACCGCATGGAAGCCGCTCCGCAAGGGGCGGCTTCCTTCGTTATGGCCCGGGAACGAGCGCATTCGCAGTGCCACGGAACCTTTCCGTTGGATCTCCCGTTGAAAAGGAACGATCCACTTACACAGCGCTCGCATGGCACGGATGAGGCAATTGAAGATCAGCAAGCAGGTCACCAACCGGGACACGCCTTCGCTGGACAAGTACCTGCAGGAGATCGGCAAGGTGAAGCTGATCAACGCACAGGAAGAGGTTGAACTGGCAAGACGCATCAAACAGGGCGATACGATCGCACTGGAGCAGCTGGCCAAGGCCAACCTGCGCTTCGTGGTCAGCGTAGCCAAGCAATACCAGGGTCAGGGCCTCAGCCTGCCCGACCTGATCAGCGAGGGCAACCTGGGCCTGATCAAGGCGGCCGGGCGCTTCGACGAGACGCGCGGGTTCAAGTTCATCAGCTACGCCGTGTGGTGGATCCGCCAGCAGATCCTGCAGGCCCTTGCCGAACAGGCCCGCATCGTGCGCCTGCCGTTGAACAAGATCGGATCGATCAACAAGATCAACAAGGCGTTCGCAAAGTTGGAACAGGAGCATGAGCGACCGCCCACTGCCAACGAGCTGGCAGAGTTGCTGGAAATGACGTTGGAGGAGGTGAAGTCCAGCTTGAGCAACACCGGCAAGCACCTGAGCATGGATGCCCCCTTGCGCGACGACGGCGATAGTGGCACCATGATGGACGTGATGGCCAACGAGGACATCCCCACACCGCTGGAAAGCCTCATGACCGATAGCCTCCGTTCGGAGATCGAGCATTCGCTGGCCGCATTGGCAGGGCGTGAAGCGGATGTCATCCGGCTCTACTTCGGACTCGGCGGAAACCAACCGCACACCCTGGAGGAGATCGGCCAGAAGTTCGACCTGACGCGCGAACGGGTGCGACAGATCAAGGAAAAGGCCATCCGCAGGATGAAACATACCAGCCGTAACGGTGTCCTGCGCGCCTACCTCGGATAACGCTCCCAACACCGCATCGGCCGATCGTTGTGCGTACCTCATACGCAGCACGGTCGGCCGATGCTCATTCCGGGGGTGGTGTACCTTCGTGGCGCCATGGCCCACCTGCTCGCCCCTTCCCTCCTTTCCGCCGACTTCGCCCACCTGCAACAGGCCGTGGAGCTGATCGAGACCAGCGAGGCCGCCTGGCACCACCTGGACGTGATGGACGGCGTCTTCGTACCCAACATCACCTTCGGCATGCCGGTGATCAAGGCACTGCGCAGGCACGCCCGGAAACCGTTCGACGTGCACCTGATGATCGTACGGCCCGAACAGTACATCACGGCATTCCGCGACGCGGGCGCAGACCTCCTGAGCGTGCACCTTGAAGCGAGCCCGCACCTGCACCGCACCGTACAGGCCATCAAGGCTGCAGGGATGAAGGCGGGTGTGGCCATCAATCCCCACAGCCGCGTGGACCTTCTGGAGGACGTGCTGGCCGACCTCGACCTGGTGTGCCTGATGAGCGTGAACCCCGGCTTCGGTGGACAGCGTTTCATAGAGCGGACGTACGAGCGCATCGCTGCGCTGAAGGAAATGCGCACGCGGCAAGGGTCATCGGCCCTCATCGAGATCGATGGCGGCGTGAGCGCAGACAACGCCGCACGGCTGGTGGAGACCGGCGCGGATGTGCTGGTGGCCGGCAACAGTGTCTTCGGCGCGGCGGATCCACGTGCTGCGGTCCGCACACTGGCCCTGGCGTGAAAGACCGGGGATCATGCCATGCTGGCCGGGCTCGCTTTGCGTGGTTCGAAGCCCTAAATTTGAAGCATGTCCCGTACCGTCCTTTTCGCCCTGCTCGCCCTGACCACCGCATCGCTGCGCGCCCAGGAACGCCAGCATGATTGCGCCGCCCACCGCTTCACCGCACAATACCTTTCAGAACACGGTCTGACAGGACCGGTGGCCGATCACCTGCCCCGTGTGGCACCCGTGGAGCGTGGTGGCAGCTTCACCATCCCCGTGGTGGTGCACGTGGTGTGGAACACAAGCGCGGAGAACATCCCCACGTCGGCCATCAATGCGATCATCGATGAATTGAACCGGGACTACGCACAGGCCAATACGGACCTGTCCTCCGTGCGTTCCTCCTTCCAAGGGGTGATCGGCAACGTGGGCTTCCAATTCTGCCTTGCGCAGGTGGACCCCCAGGGCAACCCATCCACCGGCATCGTGCGCGTGCAGACCAGCGACACGTGGTTCGACCCCGAAACACAGACCAACGCCATGAAGAGCGCTCCGTTGGGCAGCCCGGCCTGGAACACCTCGCAGTACCTGAACATCTGGGTGTGCGACATCACCAGCGGCTCCACCGGTGGGTTCATCACTGTTGGCTATGCCTACCTGCCTGTGGGGGGGGTGGTGGGCAGCAGCATCGACGGACTGGTGATCGACTACAACTTCGGGATGGATGTGGGCGCCCGCACCGCCACGCACGAGATCGGCCACTACTTCGGGCTGCAGCACACCTTCGACGACGGAGGCCAGTGCTCCAACACCGATGGCTTCTCCGACACCCCCACCAGCAACAGCCCCACCTACTCATGCAGCAATACCGGGCTCGTGAAATGCGGCGTGCTCACCCAGTATGAGAACTTCATGGACTACAGTCCCTGCACGGCCATGTTCACCGACCAGCAGGCCTCCTACATGCAGGGGGTGCTCACCGGTGTGCGTTCCGGGCTTCTCAACAACAATGCATGCAGCACTGCACCGACAGGATACTGCATTCCCACCTCCACCTTCGGGACGGCGGAGGGTGACTACATCAACTCGGTGCAATTGGGCTCCATCAACAACACCAACAGCGGTGGCACCGGTGTACCCACCTATACCGACTATTCGGCCACCCAGGGAACGACCCTTCTCCGGGGCGGAAACTACACCATCAACATCCAGTCCGGGGCTTACACGCCGAACCACTATGCCGCATGGATAGACCTGGACCAGGACCAGGTGTTCGAGGCGGCCGAGAAGCTCGGCGAGTTCACCAATACAGCGGTGGGTACGTCCGGTTCCTTCACCTTCACGGTACCGGCGGCGGCCGCATTGGGGAACACCCGCCTTCGGGTGCGGGGTGTGTTCCATAACAACGGTGAACCGACCCCCACCGACCCCTGTTTCAACTACGCCTATGGCGAAACGGAGGACTACGGGATCACCATCAGCAGTCCCGCTGCAGGTCCATGCATACCCACTTCCACCTTCGGGACGACCGATGGTGATTACATCGACGGCGTGCAGCTCGAGGACATCAACAACCAGAACAGTGGCGGCGTGGGTGCCCCGACCTACAGTGACCTGACCGACATCCACAGCACATCGCTGGCACGCGGTGGCACCTATACGATCACCATCCGCTCCGGCGCCTACACACCGGACCATTATGCTGCCTGGATCGACATTGACCGGGACGGAACCTTCGAACCCGGAGAGAAGTTGGGGGAGTTCACCAATACCGCCGCGGGTTCCTCCGGCAGCTTCACGTTCACGATACCGGCCGGTGCACCCCTTGGCACCACGGTGATGCGTGTGCGGGGGGTCTATCATGGCAACACCGAACCGGACCCTACGGACCCCTGCTTCAATTATGCCTATGGCGAGACCGAGGACTATGGTATCGTGATCGAGGTGAACACCGGTGTGGACCGGGCTCAACAGGCGGACATTTCCGTGTTCCCCAACCCGGCAACGGGCGAAACAACGCTGATCAACCCCGATGGGCGGCCACTCACGCTGGAGCTTCACGATATGCGGGGCCGGATGGTGCGTTCGTTGAGCGCATCGGGAGCGAGGATCGGGATCCATCTTGAGGGCTTGGATGTAGGGCAGTACCTGCTCAGGGTCACAGGGCTGACCGGGGTCAGCACCCTGCGCCTGCAGGTTACGGATGAGCGTTGACCGGGCACATCCATGGGACCTGAAGGACCGCTAACCGATCCGTTCGCGCCATCCGTCCAATAAATACTCCGGTCTTGGAACCGGCAGCGGTCCGTGTCCGTACAACGGGCAGGTAACGCTCCCGTCATGTATCCCGCAGTCGGCCGTCTGGCCCTCCTCCTGTTCGTCCTGGTCCCTTTCGGTGCATTCTCCCAGCGTTCGGGCATCGGTCTGAAAGCTGGCCTGGGTGCTGCACAGACCCGCTCCGGAGCCATGAACGGACGGCTTACAGCGGGGGGAACGGCGGGGATTTACGCTCCCCTGCTGGCTGCACCGCGCTTCGAACTTCAACCTGAAATACTGCTCACGGCACTGGGTTCGGGCCATATCGGAAGCAACGATGAACGTTATGCCGTACGAAGCCTGTACGTACAGGTGCCGCTCGTGGCCAAAGTGTACATCGGCAGTACGCTCAACGCACAGATCGGCGCGCTGGCGGGCAAACTGGTCCATGCAGCCCAGTTCACTGGATCGGGGACCCGTGATGTGACCGCTGATCACAGGCCGGATGAGATCGCGCTGCTGCTTGGCGCAGGGCTGGACCTTCCGAGCGGCCTGGACATCACGTTCCGGTATCACAATGGCCTGACCCCGGTGCTTGCCAATGACGAACTTCTGTTCCCTCGCAACCAGGCGTTCCTGATCAGTTTGGGCTATCGCATCGTTTCGTTGGGGGCACCACGCATGCAACGACGACGGGGCTGAGCGCGGGGCCTATCTTTGGCCGCGATGACCGATGCACCCGTGATCGCCCTATTGGGCGGCGGCCAGCTTGGCCGGATGTTCATCGAGAACGCGTTGCGCTACAACGCCCGCGTACAGGTGCTGGACCCCGATCCTCTGGCACCCTGTGCAGGCATCGCTGAACGCTTCGTACATGGATCTTACGCTGACCGAGACACCGTGCTTACGTTCGCTGAGCCGGCTGATGTGGTGGGTATCGAGATCGAGCATGTGAGCGTGGAGGCCTTGGAAGAACTGGCGGCGATGGGGAAGCGCGTGATCCCCGATCCCGGTGTGCTGCGGATCATCCAGGACAAGGGCCTGCAAAAGGAGTTCTACGCGCGGCACGGCATCCCAAGCGCCCCGTTCGTGCTCCTGGACCGCGGCAGTGATGCCGCCGCCCATCCCCGGTTGCTTCCCGGTTTCCTGAAGGCACGCCGCGGCGGCTATGATGGCAAGGGTGTGATGGCCCTGAATGGACCGGGGGATGCCGCCAAAGCCTTCGATGGCCCATGTGTATTGGAACAACGCATCCCGGTGGCGGTCGAGCTGGCGGTGCTTGTGGTGCGTGATGCGGACGGCAACACGCTCACCTACGATCCCGTGGAGATGGTGTTCGACCCACGTTATCACCTTGTGGACCACCTGCGGGCTCCAGCGCGCGTTGCGGACGCCGTGCAGACCGAGGCACGACGGCTGGCGGTGCGCGTGGCCGATGCGTTCGACGAACCCGGGCTCTACGCAGTGGAGCTGTTCCTTACCGATGATGGAAGGGTGCTGGTGAACGAGACAGCACCGCGCGCACACAACAGCGGACATCACACCATCGAGGCCTGCCCCAGCTCGCAGTTCGACCAGCTGTTGCGGCTTTACCTGGGTCTCCCGGCTGGCTCCCCACGGCTGCTTGGGCCGGCGGCCATGGTGAACCTGGTGGGCGAGGGCGGCACCGGACCGGCCATCCTGCAGGGCACTGCCGAAACACTCGGACTGCCCGGCACCTTCGTACACCTTTACGGGAAGAAGGAAACGCGCTCAGGCCGCAAAATGGGACACGTCACCATCGTTGGCGCATCCGAGGCGGAGCGGGATGCAGCCATTGAGCGCGTGCGATCCACCTGTCGCGTGGTGCCGGCGATCCGACCGATACATGAACCACCCACCCATTAGCATCCGAGAAGCATGGTAGGCATCATCATGGGCAGCCGCAGCGACCTGGAGGTCATGCGCGAGGCCGTGGACACGATGAACGAGTTCGGCGTTCCGCATGAACTTACGGTGGTAAGTGCGCACCGCACTCCCGACCGCATGTTCGCCTATGCCAAGGGCGCAGCGGACCGCGGCGTGAAGGTGATCATCGCTGGTGCGGGGGGTGCGGCCCACCTGCCGGGCATGGTGGCATCACTCACCACCCTGCCCGTGATCGGGGTGCCCATCAAAAGCCGCAACTCCATTGACGGATGGGACTCGTTGCTCTCGATCGTGCAGATGCCCTCCGGTGTGCCTGTTGCCACCGTAGCGGTGAACGGAGCCCGGAACGCCGGTCTCCTGGCCGTGCAGATACTGGCCACCGCGGATCCGGGATTGGCGGAGCGCCTGCTGGTCTTCAAGGGTGAGCAGGAGGACAAGGTGCGCGACGGGATCGCCGCATTGAGGCAGCACTTCCCGAACGGTTTCGACCGATGATCACGGCCAAGGGCCGGCCCTACCAGCTGCATGTGCTGCGCATGCTTCCGGGTGAGGATGTCCGCGCCGAACTGGAACGTTGGTGTGCGGATAACGCCCTGGAGGCTGGTTGCGTGGTGAGCGCGGTGGGGAGCGTTTCGATCGCGGTGCTGCGCATGGCCGGTCGCAACGAAGGATCCACGCTCACAGGGAGCATGGAAGTGTGCACGCTCAGCGGCACCCTTTCCCGCCACGGCATGCACCTTCACATGGCGGTTGCTGATGCGGAAGGGCGCATGCATGGCGGACACCTGCTTCCAGGCTCCATGGTGCGCACCACGCTTGAAGTGGTGGTGCAGGAGATCGGCGGTCTTGCCATGCATCGCCGTCATGATGCGCGTTCCGGGTATCCGGAGCTGTTCCCGGACGAGCGGCCTTAGGTTCAGCGTGCGTTGCCGAAGGACCAGCGCAGCCACAGGACGGCATCCGCTCCACGGGCATCGGTGAAGTAACGGAACCTGTCTAGGTAATCGCGGTACACGGTGTTCAACAGGTTGCCACCGGTGATGCCCATGCGCAATTCACCGGTATCGAAGGGCCTCGCCGCGGAAATGGACACGCCCAGCAGGTGATAGGCCAGTGGTGGTCCGATCAGGTCAACACCTGCGGGGTATCGCTGTTGGCGCTGGACCCACTGGCTGGTGACGGAGCCCTCCAACCCCGTCCACCCGCCGATGCTGTCCAGCGCATAACTGAGGCTGTTCTCCCACCGATCGGCGGGCAATTGGAACAGCCAGGTACCGGCATCAAGATCGCTGCCGCGCACAAGGGAATATTGGCTGCGAAGGCTTAGCGGTCCAGCGATACGCCAGGTGACCGCCGCGTCCATGCCGCTGAGGAACACATCGGTGGCCACGTAGCGGAACCGAGGGAAGGCGCCGCGGATGCTGAGCTGGTACCCTTCGGGTCGGAGGTAGATGAAGTCATCGATCCAGCCCCCGTGAGCACCCACTGTCGCCTTCAGGCGCCCCTCGAAAAGACGGGTCTCCACCTCTGCTGTACCGCGCAGGGCGCGCTCACTGCCCAATCGCGCATCACCCTCCTCGATGGCTGCCGCTCCTTGATGCAGCCCTTCGCTGTAAAGCTCGCTCACATGGGGTGGTCGGTAAGCGGAACTGATATCGCAACGCAACCGAAGATCCTCCCGCAACTGCCAGTTGGCTCCAAGGCTGAAGGCTTGGTTGAAGAAGAAGTGCTCTGGCGTGATGAAGGTGTTCTCACGGTCGTACTTCGCCACGCGCAGGCGGGTGACCTCCAGCCGCGCACCCATTTCCAGCTCCATGCGTTCGTTGAGCGGATAGTGCTCCACCGCGTACAGCCCACCAGAGCCACGGATGTAGTCGGGCAGAAGCGGACGCACACCGGTTCCCGGCACATTGAAGTTCTCCTGCATCAGGCCGGAGAAGCCAAGCTTGCCATGGAGGCGTCGGCCCAGCCAGTGCTTCCATACCATGTCGGTGGTATGGGTATAGAGGAAGAGATCATTGCTGGGTATGGCGCTTCGCCCGGCCCTGCGGATGTCGTATTCCTGGCGGTCGTCGGCCTGGTAGGCATAGGTGAACACGAGGCGGTCCGAATCGCTCAGGCGGAGGGTGAACTCACCCTTGGCCAGGTGATGCGCTGCGGTCTGCCTTGGTGCATCGATGTTGCGGGTGAACGGCGCCTGGAACCATGGCTCTCCCCGCTCCACCGCATTGCGCAGGTCGGTGAGGTTGCCGATGTGAGCCGCGCGCAGGATACCGAGCTCGCGCTGGAAGTAGCTGTAATAGACCTGCGCACCACCCCAGTGGCGTTGCAGCCCGATGCTCGCGGAGGCGCCGCCCTCGCTCATGCCCGTATTGCTGAGCACATAGCGCGGGCTCTCCGAATCACCCGAGGTGCGCAGGGAACCCTGCACGCGGAACGCCAGGCCACGGATGCGCGACGAGGACCATTGGAACATGCCATTGCCCCCTCCTCCACGTCCATTGTAGGCACCGAAACCGCGCACCTCACCTCCCCAACCGGCGCGCACCGGCAACTCCACCGGCTCGGTGATCACCACCCCACCGATGGCATCGGCGCCATATTGCACCGAGGCGGCACCCTTTACAACGGTGATGCGGTCGGTGGAGAGGGGATCGAGGTTGGGGGCGTGTTCGGTGCCCCACTGCTGGTCCTCCTGGCGGATGCCCTGGTTCATCACAAGCACGCGGTTCCCATACAGTCCATGGATGACCGGCTTTCCGATGGTGGGGCCACTGCTGAGGACCGTGACACCGGAGATCCCCGACAGCAGCTCAGCAAGGCTGCGCCCCGATGCCTGTTCCATCGCAGCGCGGTCCATATCCGCCACGGACATGCCCACGTTCTCATCGGGTCGCTCCGCGATCACCTCCAGTATGCGCAACTCTTCAGCGTGGTGCTCCATACGCACCAGCACCTGTACGTTCCGGTCCATCGTCACGCGACGCTCCACCGGTTCGCAGCCCAAGTGGCTGACCCGCATGCGATAGGTGCCTTCGGGAAGGCCTTCCAGGATGAACCGGCCCTCGGCATCGGCCACTGTGCCGCGCTTCAGTTCGGGCAGGAACACCTCGGCAAAGGACATCGGTGTGGCATCGTGATCGTCCAGTACACGGCCCTGCAAAGTGAAGACCGGCTGGGCCAGGAGCCATGTGGTGCATGACCACAGCAGGAGAACGACCGCATTGCGCATCAGCCGGATGTCTGGAGCAGGGTATCCTTATGCAGCGAACCGCTTCAGCGGAATACTTGTTTTGCCACTATGTTGCAAATATACCGGTTGTTCCCTTCGCTTGCCCGCACCTTGGATGGGCGCGCACTCGTCGGTGACAACACCCCCGCGTACTTACATTCGTATCCTCAAGCAGAGAACACCATGCGTCAGACCCGTACCATCACCCTCCTGTTCGCCTTCGCACTCTTGTTGCCGCTGTCGGCCCAATCATGGGTCCCCTTCAATGCCGGATTCAGCAATATCAAGAGCATCACCGTGCACAACGATGGGCTTTACGCGGCGAGTTATCCGAACGGCATCTACCGAAGCATGGATGATGGTGCGACATGGATGCCGGTGAACAACGGCCTGCCGATGGAGGTCGTCGACGGGCTGGAGTACATCTACGTGGAATCCGTGGGGTCCAATGGAACCTACCTGTTCGCAGGCACAGCGAACGGCATCTATCGATCGAACGATGAGGGCGCAAGCTGGGAGCTGGCCAACGGGCCGCTCACCGCCAACTTCTCGGTATATGCCAACAAGTGGCTGAAGACAGGCAACAAGACTCTCGCCATCTTCGCCGGCACCATTTCCAGCGGCGGCGGCATCTATGCCACGATCAACAACGGCAACACGTGGCTGCAGGGTGCCAACGGCTTGAGCACCAACATGCGGGTGAACCAGGTGGCCGTGGTGGGCAGTACGCTTTATGTGGCCACCAGCGCGGGGCTCTTCAGTTCCAACAATAACGGGGACAGCTGGCAGCCGGTGACCGGCTCGCAGTTTGCCATGTACGGCATCCAGGGAACGCCCACGCGTCTTGTATGCATCTCCGACTTCGGCTACCAGTATTCCAACAATGCGGGCGCATCGTGGACCACTGTCACCCCCGCACCCGCGGCGCCCAATGCGAACGCGCAACTGATCCTGTACGACGGAAAGTACTTCGCCATCACCGGAACGAGCGCCGGTGTCCTGCGTTCCACCAACAACGGGCAAAGCTGGCAGGCGTTCAACACCGGTCTGGGTGGCTTCGATGCCACCATCCAGGAGGAGTTCCACGCATCCGGCACCAAGCTTTACATGGGCGCCTTGTTCGACATGTACAGCATCGATGGAACGACACTTGCACTGGATGAGCCCCTGCAAGCCCTCCAGGGCCGAGTCTATCCCACCGTGTTCCGGGATGGGTTCACCGCTGAAATGCCGATGGGCATGCGGTCCGGGCGGCTGGTGATGCTCGATGCTGCAGGCAGGACCGTGCGCGACCTCCGCCTGACGGCCGGCAGCCAATGGGTGTCATGTGAGGGGATGGCCGCCGGAACCTATCGTGCGGAAGTGCGTGATGAGCGCGGCGCCCGGTTGATCGACCTGGGAACGCTCATCGCTGAATGAACGGACCGGCCATCCGACGCATCGGGGTGCTCACCTCCGGCGGTGATGGCCCCGGCATGAACGCTGCGATCCGGGCCGTGGTCCGAAGTGCAGCGGCGCGAGGTGTGGAGAGCGTGGGTATCCTTGGCGGGTACGATGGGCTCGTTCATGACAGGGTTCGTCCGCTGGGATCGCGGGATGTGAGCAACATCATCCAGCGTGGCGGCACCATCCTGCGTTCAGCCCGCAGCGAAGCGTTCAGGCATGCCGATGGACGCAAGGGTGCGGTCGAGACGCTGTTTCGCCATGGCATCGACGCGCTGGTGGCCATTGGCGGGGACGGCACGTTCACGGGGGCACACATCCTGCACCAGGAACATGGCATCCGGGTGATCGGTCTGCCCGGGACGATCGACAATGACCTGTCGGGTACGGACGCCACCATCGGTCATGACACGGCCTTGAACACGGCGGTGGAGGCGATCGACCGCATCCGTGATACAGCCTCATCACACGATCGCCTCTTCTTCGTGGAGGTGATGGGTCGCGACACGGGTCATATCGCGCTGCAATGCGCCGTGGCCGCCGGCGCGGAATACGTGCTCATCCCCGAGGAGCGACAGACCATCGATGGCTTGATGGACGCACTATCGAACGCTCCTGGTGAACGCTCGTCACAGATCGTGATCGTGGCGGAAGGCGACGAGGAGGGCGGGGCATTCGAGATCGCACGCAAGGTGAAGGACCGGACCTCCGCATACGACATCCGCGTATCCGTACTGGGTCATCTGCAGCGCGGCGGCCCACCCTCGGTGAACGACCGCATCCTTGCCAGCCGCACGGGGGTTGCGGCGGTGGAACATCTGCTATCCGGAGTGCATGACGCCATGGTGGGTGTCGTGAACGGAGGGATCACCATCACCCCGTTCGCGGAAGCCATCGGCCGCCAACGACCCGTTCAGCGCGAACTTCTGCATGTACTGAAGGTGCTTGCCAGCTAAGCCGCGCACAGGCCACCTTTCGGGCAACGCATCCGTCACTATCTTGGTGTCCCTGTCGCACCTTTGTAAGCAACGCATGCCATTCAGACCGATCCTGATACTTGTCGCCATGTCCGGCTTCATGGCGCAGGTGGTGGCGCAGCCGTGTGCCACGGGGTTCCAGCTGAGCACCTCACCCCTGCCACAGAACGGGACCTACAATTGCGGGCAGACGGTCACCTTCTGCCTGACGGTAACCGGGTGGAACTCCACCAATGCCAACTGGTTCCACGGTGTGAGCGCCACCTTTGGTCCGGGCTGGAACCTCAGTACCCTGACACCGGGCCCACCGCCACCCACCTGTGGCGGATCGGGTGGCACATGGGGCTGGTACAATGCCGTTCAAGGAACCGCTGGCACCAACATCGGCCAGCAGGGACCCGGCTTCTTCTTCGACCTGAACAACGATGGTGTTCCGGGTAACAATTTCGGAGACTTTTGCGTGGGCGCCACCAACTGGCAGTTCTGCTGGACGATCTCCGTACTCAACCCACCTGCCTGCGTCAATGGCCTTAACCTGGGCGTCAGCTTCAATACGTTCGGCGATAGTGAGACCGGGTCGTGGGGCTCCAGCGGCTGCGGCAACGATCCCATCGTACCGTCGCCACCTGCCGTCATATCGGCCTGTAATGTGAACGCCGGCGGTGGCAGCTCGCCCAGTTTCTGCACGACCAGCGCACCGGTGGCCCTTGCATCATTGCTCACCGGAGCACCCAACCCGGGTGGTTCCTGGACCGCACCCAATGGGGCTGCGCATGGCCCCATTTTCAATCCGACAGTGGACCTCCCCGGCGCCTATACATACACTGTCGGAACCCCACCCTGCACGGCACAGGCACAAGTGCAGATCGCGGTGACCGCACCACCCAGTGCAGGAAGCAATGCAGCCCTCAACGTCTGCTCTTCGTCCGCACCCACGGCGCTGCTGCCACTGTTGGGCGGAGCGGCCGCAGGAGGCACGTGGACGGGGCCGAACGGCGCGCCGTTCAACGGCACCCTTGATCCGGCGGTGAACGTGTCAGGCAATTATACCTACCTGCTCTCTGGCACTGCTCCCTGCCCGAACG
>CAZLGY010000068.1:0-15845 GCA_964559165.1 uncultured Chryseobacterium sp. | reverse complement strand
GCTCATGCTGAGGTAGCGCACGGGGTGGTCCGTCAGGAAGCTCACCTGGGTGCTGGCACCACCCGTCACGGGGATCTTGTGCACGTTGAAGCTGCCCTGCTCCTCGCTCAGGTAGTAGAGGGTGTTGCCATCCTTGCTGAAGATGGGGTTGCGGTCCTCGCCGGCGAAGGTGGTGACCTGCCGGTAGGCCTTGGTGGCCGGGTCGTAGGTCCAGATGTCGCGCGTCACCGAGCTGGTGTGGTGCTTGCGCCAGGTGTCCTCGTAGCCCTTGCGGTCGTGGTAGGCGATGAGGGTGCCCGCGGGGTTGTACCGGGCGCGCTCCATGGCGATGGTGCTCACCTGCATCGGGCGCCCGCCGGCGCTGGGCACGGTGTACAGTTCGCCCAGGCCGCCCACGGGGAACTGCTGGTCGCGCGCATCATCCTGGCGGCCGCCGTAGAAGATCACCTGCGAGCCGTCGGCGCTGAAGTCGGTGGGGGTCTCCCCGGTGCTGTGGAAGGTGAGGCGCGTGGGCGGGCCGCCATCGGCGGGCATCACGAACACATCGCCGTTGCCATGGCGCAGGCTGCTGAAGGCGATGCGCCTGCCATCGCGGCTCCACACGGGGCTGTGGTCCAGGGCCTCGTTGGTGGTAAGGGGCACGGCATCACCGCCGGCGGCCGGCACGCGCCAGATGTCGCCCTGGTAGCAGAAGGCGATGGAGCGGCCGTCGGGACTGATGGCCGCGTTGCGGAGCCAGATGGGTGGGGCAGGGGTGTCCTGCGCAATGGAACGTGCTCCGGTAGCCGCCAGCAAGGTGAAGAGGACGGCAGGGGCGAGGGCAGTTGAGGGAAGGAAGGTCATGTGCACGAAGTAAAGGGATCATCGGGGCATGTCATATGCCGCACGGCCGCCCACCGTGTGCCGGGATCACCAACTTTGTCCCATGCATATGAACCACGCGAACCGGACACTTGATACCATGCCCTCGCATGCCCGCCTCTGGATCTACAAGGCGACACGAGGATTGAGCGAGGCCGAGCAGAGCCTCATCCGCGACCGTGGTGCGTTGTTCGCGGCAGATTGGTCGGCGCATGGCGCACAGCTCGATGCATGCGTGGATGTGGTGATCGACCGGTATGTGCTCATCGCGGTGGATGAGGACCAGGAACGGGCCAGCGGGTGCAGCATCGACAAAAGCGTGGCGTTCATCAAGTCGTTGGAGCACGACCTGCAGCTGACGCTGACCGACCGCATGGTGGTGGCTTACGAAAAGGACGGGCAGGTCATCGGAGCGCGGCTCCAAGAGCTGCAACGCCTGTTGAAGGCGGGTGAGGTGACCTCCGATACGGTGGTGTTCGATGACCTGGTGAGCACGGTGGGCGAATGGCGGGAGCGCTTCAAGGTGCCGCTGCACGGCAGCTGGATGGAGCGGTTCCTATGAGGCCCGCTCATTCCTGCGGCCGCCGGAAGATGTCCATGCGGTCCGAAGGCCGCTCCGAAGCGCGCCAGTCCGCACCCTGCATGCGCAGTTCCTCCGCTGGCACCTGCTCCAGGGGGTAGAGCGTGGCATCGGGTTGCTCCATGAAGGTGATGGTATTGGCTTCACCATCGCGCATCCCCACGGCGATGCGGCTGCAATCGGCACGGTTCACTGCGGTGATCCGGCGCTCCTGCTCCGTACGCCCTTCCTGGGCGAAGTAGATGGTGCGTGCATTGCCCTCCACCAGCAGCCGGACAAGTGCATTGTTGATGAAGAAGCCGGTCATCCCGATACCGGTGACCTGGTCAAAGTGGGTGCTGTCCACCTGGCCCATGAGGAAACAGTCCTGCTCGGCAAACAGGCGGTGGATCGCACCATCGCGCAATTGGATGCGGAGGTGGCGGCCGGTGATCTGGTCATCGCCGGACCACAGTACAGGGCGGTGGAACATGCGGATGAGGCTGTCGGCTTCACTGTAGACGAGCGTGTCACACGAGCCCTGCAGGTCGTTCTTGAAGAAGCGCACCCCACGCCGGGCCGTAATGCGCCGGGGCCCGCCGCTGCTGTCAGGACGTGCCACTAATGAGTCCGCGTGCAGATGCAGGGAGTCCCGGTCCAGGATGAAGATGAGCTCCGCCCGACCGGTCACGATGGCTTCATCCGTCACCTCGGTATAGGTGCCGTGATCGCCCCGGGTGACCATGTCCGCCGCCGTATCGGTCAGCACCACGTGGCCCCATGCACGCCCCATGCCGCGCCGCTTGTCGTAGTCGAGGCTGTCGCCTTCCAACAGGCGGCCCTTGGTATCCACGCTGGAGCGTCGGCTGAACAGGGCGCGGTCATTGGCCGTATCGAACGTGCCGCGCGAGGTGCGGATGATGGTGGTGTCGCGCTTCAGGGTAATGACACTGGGGCCGAAGAAGAAGACCCTGTTGGTCCCCGGTGCGTAGTGCATGGTGTCACAGGCGATGCTCCGCTCTGGATGGTCGCTGCGGACGTTGCGGCTGAACTGGAACAGGCGTTGTCCCGCGAGGTACACACCCACGTCGCTGGTAAGCACGGATCCGTCTGTGGAGGTGATGCGTCCGCCTTGTACATAGTGGCCGCGCCTGTTGCGCAGGTCATAGTCCAGTGACGGTGTCTGGAGCGTCATGGACCGATCGCGCAGCAGCACGTTCCCTTCGATGCGGGCGGTACGGTCGCGGCCCCGGTACTGCAGGCGATCCCCCTGCATGAAGAGGCTGTCCCCCTGTTGCACGGTGATACCGCTGAACGCTTCGATGCGCTGGTCCTCGAAGAGATAGGCGCTATCGCATCGCATCAGGGCATCGCCATGGGCGAAGAGCACATGGCCCTTCAACCGCTGTGCCCCGGGAGCGATGGCGTCGTCATACTCCCAGGTGTCCGCACTGCGTATCTCCACCCGGCCACCTTGTCCGTCCTGTGCGGTGGCGGGCGTCCGCCATATGCAGATGGCCAGGACGAGCAGGGGGAGAACGCGGCTCACGAAGGACATCGGGCAAGCACTGTGCCGGACAGGGTCAATTGAGGGATACGCCGGGCAGCTTGCGCATCTGCCGGTAGTGTTCGCTGAGGTGTTCGAGCATGCGCCGGAATTGCTGTTCAGCAGCTGCGGTGCCCTCGCTCACCGGTTTGCCGGTGGCGCGGAGCACCATCACCCCATAGATGGCCGTCAGGGCGGTCTCCACGACCCCGACAGCGTCCTCGCCCGCCTTCTGCTGAAGGTCGCGCAGGGCGGGAAGGGCGCGCTGGAACAGGCTGCCGTAGGTGTCATCGTTCAACACCTGCACCAGCGAGGTATGCAGGAATTCGAGCTCGTTGACCACCTCATCCACTTCGGCCAGGTGGCCGTGGCGGGTGATCTCTTCAGCCTTCATGCGCTCGATGATACCTGCATACCAGGTGGCGATGGCGGCTTTCGTGTGGGGATCGGCATCCATCGGCTCCACCAGTTGATCCACCACGCGGTACAGGTCCAATCCATTGGCACGCAGCAGGTCTTCGAGATGCCACATGCTGATGACATAGGCCGCAGCGTTGTCGTGCTTCCGGTGCGATAGGAGGTCCATGGTCACTTGGCCGGCGCCTTGCGGGCGGCCCGGTGTCGCGCGTTGAGCCCGGTCACCATGTCACTGGTGATGTTCAGGGCATGATCACCCACCCAGATCTGGCCACCGCTCTGGATGCTGTAGATATAGTCGAAGCCGGCCTGTTCGTTGTACTCTTCAAGGAAGGCCTGGATCTCACCGGTGATCTCTCCGAGCATCTCGGCCTCCAGACGCATGAGGCGCTCTTCGCCTTGTGCCTGCAACTGCTGGATGCGTGCCATCAGCCCCTGCAGTTCCGCCTCATCCTGTTTCAGCTCGGTCTGCGTGCTGTAGGTGTGGTCCTTCTTCATCAGTTCCTCATACCGCGCCTGTGCCCGCGCCAATTCACCCTGCAGGTTCGTCTCCAGCCGCTTGCCCTCGCGCTTGAAGCTGTCATCCTTTTCCTTGATGAGCTCGTACCGCTCCTTCACACTGTCCATGTGGAAATAGGCGATCCTGGCAACGGTGTTCTTCAGGCTGTCCGCCGTGAAGGAAGGCACGATGGTGGGTTCTTCCTGGCCGGTCGCCCCGTCCTCCGGCGATGCACCGGCATCCGTTGAGGTGGGCCACAGTGCCCACGCAAGACCCGCGGTCAGCAGGATGTTCCAGACGATGAGGAGCGGTGTGGGGATCTTGGACATTGGGAACGATGAGCG
Organism: uncultured Chryseobacterium sp.; assembly: GCA_964559165.1. Taxonomy (GTDB): domain Bacteria; phylum Bacteroidota; class Bacteroidia; order Flavobacteriales_F; family PHOS-HE28; genus PHOS-HE28. The sequence goes on along the minus strand of CAZLGY010000068.1, from coordinate 11,619 downwards.
CCCTTCCCAGCGTGGGAAGGGCGCTCAAAAGTAACCCGTGCGGACGAAGTGCTCAGGGAAGCACCACCAGGGCCAGCCGGTGACGCGATCCCTGGCCGTCAAGCACCAATTGGTAACCGCCTGCAGCCATGCCGTCAAGGTCCAACGCAAGGTCCCCGCCACCATGGACCATTTGAGCGCTTCTCGCTGTTCTGCCCTGCATGTCGATGAACCGCGCCTCCCAAGCACCGGGCGCAAGCCCCTTCAGGCGCACCTGGCCGTCTGCCGGGTTCGGGAAGAGCAGAAGGTCGGTGTCAGCGCGCTCGTCGACACCGACGGTGATGACAAGGTCCACGCAGGCGGTATCGTTGGCCATGTCCATGTCGCCCGCCAAGGAGGCCCAGGCACACAGCGCCGCTTCACCCTGGCCGCCAGGAACAAAGGCGTTGTTGAAGGTGACCAGTTCCTGCTCGCCCACCACCAGGGTTCCGTTGAAGGTCTGGGTCACGATGCTCCCCTGTCCGTAGCGATAGCTGATGGGGAACCCGGTGAGCGGCTGGTTGCCTTCGTTGCGCAGCCAGATCCTGACGGCCGTGGATCCGGAAATGGCCTGCCCATCGCTGAGACCGAAGAAACCGAAGCAGCTGACATCGAGGACCGGCACCTGCTCCAGGCGCAGACCCAGGTGGAAGTCGCTGAGCTCTGCGTCCCGATAGGGTGCCCAGGTGCCATCGAGCACCTCAAAGGTGCGGTTGGAGAAAGGAGGGGTCACATCCTCTGCGATGGTAACGTCGGGCCCCAGCATGTACCACTGCACATATACGCCCCCCCCGGTGATGGTGATGGGAGCCGAGGTGGGGATGACCTTGTCACCGGGCCCGGCCGCGGTTCCTGATACAAGTACGCTGTCCAACAGGGTGCCCGGGCTGTTGTTGGGTCCATCGTCGGCGTACACCTTCATGGTGAAGGGCGAGCCGGACAGGTTGCTGACGATGCGCACGGTGGTGGCGATGATGCGGGCCGGGTGGTAGGGTGGTTCGATGTACACCCCCACACCGCCATTACCCCCGTTCCAGTTCAGGCCCACAGCATCATCGGTGGTGCCATGGAAACGCAGGTCGTGCGTCGCCGTGGTGGTGTCCACGATCACCACTTCCTGGAAGCGCACATTGTTGTCGGCTGCAAGGTCGCTGGCTACGTTGGTGATGGTATTGCGGAACCGGTAGGTGCCAGCAGCGGTGGGTGTGAGCGCGTTGGGGAAGGTCACCGTGGTATCGTCGCTGGGTACCAGGTTGGCCACACTTTGTTGGAACGTGTTGAGGACGGTGCCGATGGAATTGAGCACCGAACCTTGTATCACCATGCCTTGCAGGGTGGTGTTGCCCGTGTTCAGCCCGTTCGCCACCAGGTCCACGGGGCTGCCATTGCGGGAACGGAAGATGCCACCGCTGCCGGGCGCTCCCACCCAGTTCGCGGCACCATCGTTCACCTCGAGCAATGCTGTCGGGGGCATCTCGAAGCGGATGGCATAGTTCCCCACCGGATAGGTCTCCGATGAGTGCTGCAGCCCGATGGTGCCCGCCACGCTCTCAATGCCGATGAGCAGGTCGTTGTTGAGCGTAAGCCCGCTCTGTTCCAGGATCTGCACGGTGATGCTGCTGTCCATCTTGTCCATGATGATCTGGAAGGTGTTGCTGCCGGTGTAGTTGGGTGCGTTGGGCGACCAGAAGGGAACCCCCACATAACTGACGATGGTGACATTGACGTCATCAAAGAGGTAGCAGCGAGCGTTGTTGCCCACACCGGAGAAGTTGAGGTCGGCGGTGAGCGCAGCCACGAAGTCGTTCACCCCGGAGGCGTTGGGGATCAGCGGGAAGGGCGATGCCATATTGCCGTTGCCGTTGAAGGCCACATAGCCGTTGCTGCCGATCCAGATGAACTTGCGCTGGTACCAGTAGAAGGGCATGTCCGTTTCCATTACGAAAGGGCCCACCAGATTGTCGTCGGCAAGCCCGGTAACGGTCTGTCCGCTGAGGCTGATATCGATCCAGTTGAAGGTGGGGCCGCCCGGCTCGTTGCTGTCGATCCAGGTGTAGCCATAGGCATCGGGCCCGCCCGTGGCGGCCATGGTCGGTAGTGCCAGGGAGGCGGTCAATAGGAGCGTAAGGGTCCTGTTCATGTGCAAAAGGGTTCGGTGCGCCACCAAAGTACACGCTTCCAGCCGATGGCCCAAGGCCGGTTGGCACCTACCCGGTACATTCGCAGCCCCAACGCCATGATCACCGCAAGGGAAGCCCGCGTGGAAGCCTTCGTCCTGCACCATCTGGGCGATCGCACTGTGCTCAGCGACTTCAGCGCCAGGCTGGAAGGCGACGAGGAACAGGCCTTCCTGTGCCGGCTATTCCTGAAGCCCTTCTCCCAGGCGTCCTGCACGGCGGAGTTCGCACACGCCGTGGACCCGAAGTACAATGTGCTGTACGGTATCGTGTCCGGCATGCCGGGAGCGCCCGATATCGTGCCCGCATCGATCGCCATCGCCCGCCATCTGGACGCGGTGTCCCAACACCACCGGATCGGTCCAAGCGACCTGTTCGTGGTGCAGCTGAGCGGTGTGGAGTTCCAGGGCGGTCAGTACGAGGCCGTGGGGATCTACAAGTTCGATGCGAAGGAGGTCTTCCTGGAAAGCGAGGTGAAGGGGGAGACCATCGGCATGCGGCTGAAGCGCGGTCTGGGGCAGGGCAAACCCACCAAGGCCTGCCTTGTGCTGTTCACTGAGGCCACGCCCACGCTCCTTATTGTGGACGATCAGGGGACGACCGGGTACTGGCAGAACGATTTCATCTGCCACCGCCCCAAGCGCGATCATGTCAACAGTACCCGCAGCGTGCTGGAGATGACGCGCTCGTTCATCACCGAACAGCTGCCGGCCGACTATGAGATCGGCAAGGCGGACCAGATCGACCTGTTGAACCGCTCGGTATCCTATTTCAAGGAGCACGCCACCTTCGACCGGCAGGAGTTCGCGCAGGAGGTGTTCCAGGAAGAGGCTGTCATCAAGTCCTTCGAACGCTTCGGGGATGATGTCAGGCAGCAGACCGATGTGCATTTCGATGACAGCTTCGCCATCGCCCCACAGGCCGTGAAGCGACAGGCCCGCATCTTCAAGAGCGTGATCAAGCTCGACAGGAACTTCCACATCTACATCCACGGCGATCGTTCGCGCATCGAGCAGGGGGTGGATGAGCGGGGCCGGAAGTACTACCGCATCTACTACGACCAGGAGCTCTGATGCGCATCCTGCTGCTGGACAACCGCGACAGCTTCACATGGAACCTGCAGCACCTGCTGGTGCAGCACGCGACCGTGGACGTCAGGCGCAACGATGCCATTACGGTGGAGGAGGCTGCGCGCTATGACCGCATCGTTCTCTCTCCCGGTCCGGGCCTGCCCCACGAGGCGGGCATCCTCATGCCCCTGCTGGAGCAGTTGTACGGGAGCCATCCCATGCTGGGTGTCTGCCTTGGCATGCAAGCCTTGGTGGAGCTGTTCGGTGGACGCCTGTACAACCAGCCACAGGTGATGCACGGTGTCGCTGTGCCCTGCCATGTGCGCGCTGCCGGGGATCCCATGTTCGCAGGCATGCCGGAGACCTTCGCGGCGGGCCTGTATCACAGTTGGGCAGCGGATAGGGCTCATCTGCCCCCCGTGCTGGAGGTGACCGCGGTCAGTGATGCCGGCGTGGTGATGGCCGTGCGGCACCGGGAGCTGCCCTTGTGCGGGGTGCAGTTCCACCCGGAGAGCGTGCTGACGCCTTGGGGACCACGCCTGATCGCCAACTGGGTCGCAGGCTGATCAGAAGAGCAGGTTCTGCTGCTGGCCATAGGGGCGCCGCAGCTCGTACTTGAGGTCACGCAGGATGCTGGCCTTCACGTTGATGCGGAACATGAAGCTCTTGCGCAGGCCGATCGGGATGATGTTGAAGTTGAACTCCCAGCAGTGCAGGTCCCAATAGAGGTTGAGCGCGGTCGGGGTCCATTCACCGGCCACGATATCGTAGCCGCTGCTCACGCCCAGCTTCCAATGCTTCAACACGTTCACATCACCGTTGAAGAGCACGCTCTGCCGCTCTGTGTCGGTGAACGCCGTGGGGCCGGTGTAGCTCCGGTTCACATCGTAACTGTAATTCACGCTCAATCGCCAGGGCAGGCTGAAGTTGACCGCCGCACCCTTGGACGGGTCACTGTCCTTCACCACTTCACGGTCGTCGCCGTCCCCCCCCTCAGACCGGCCATATCGCTTGCTTTTCAGGTCGAACCCCAGGGCCACATTGGTGTAGACCATGCGCGCCAGTTGACCGTTCACATCGCGCTGCGCACGCTCGTAGCGCTGCCCGTTCAGGTCCACCGCATAGGGATCCCAGAGGCTCACGAGGTTCACATTGAACGTATTCAGGAAGGAGGTGCGTGCAGCGATGTTCACAGGGTTCCACCGGAGCGAATCACGCAGGATGTCGTAGCTGGTGGTGATCCCAAGGAAGTCGACCAGCTTGATCTTCTTGGTGGGGGCCGCGCCCGGTGCTGCACTGCTGTCCCGTGCGGCCCGGCCATCGCGCACCTTGGCCTCGATGTTCTGGAGCAGGCCCAGGTTGAGGTTGCCGCTCGCCGTGCTGTTGGGTTTTCCGAAGATGCCGATGTCATAAGGCGAGTAGCGGGCCAGCGCGCCATTGGTCCCGAAGGGGCCTTCGATCTCGGTGCCCTGTTCGGGCAGGTAGTTGAAGCCCACCGTGGGGGTGATCACGTGGCGGATGGCCTTCACGCGCTCTCCACGGAAGGTGTACATGCCGTACATCTTGCTGGTGAGGGTGGCCCCCATGCTGTATTCGAACGGAGCGCTGAAGCGCGGCACCGTATCGGTGACCGTGAAGGTGGTGTCGGCATCGCTGAACACGGTCTTGCGCAACTGCTGGAAATACATGCGGTCGGTGAAGCGCACTTCCGGGTTCAGGGTGAAATACTTGTTCTTGATGGTGGTGGAGACCGTGGCGCTGTGGCGGATGCCGTTGCGCATCTGGCGGGAGAGGTCGGGCAGGTTCTCCAGGCTCAGGCGTTCCTCCGTGGTGCTTAGGCGGTTGTCGAAGTTGGCCGCATAGTTCACCGCGAACTGGTCGTACCAACGCGGCCGGGCAGCCGGGCCGCGCAGGAGCTGGAACGGCATGATGCGGGTGAGGTTGAAGGTCACCGAAGGGAGCGTCAGGTCGAAGGTCCGGTTAAGCGTGTTCTGGCTGTGGCGCAGGTTGGCGGTGAGGTTGTAGGGCTTGCCTGGCCACAGGTGGGTCCAACTGATATTGCTTTGGAAGGTGTTGGTCAGGTAATCGTTGAGCGAGCTGTTGAAGTTGTTGGTGAAATTCTGGCTCGACCCAAGGTTCACACTGGCGTTGAACCGGTCGGTGAGGCTTGCCCGGGGGTCCACGGTATGCTGCCAGCGAACGAAGAAGGTGTTCTGCTTGCTGAAGTCAGGGAACTCGGGATCTCCGTTGAGCAGGGTGCTGCGGCTCAGGTCCAGCGATCCGCTGTAGCGGTAGCGGGTGCGGTAGCGGGTGACACCTCGCAGGGCCCAGCTGCCCCTGCTGTAGATGTCGCCGGTGAGCTGCAGGTCCACGCGATCGTTGATCGGCAGGTAATAGCCGCCGTTCAGCAGGAAATAGCCCAATTGGTCGTTGTTGCCCCAGACCGGGATGAGGATGCCACTGCTGCCGCCCTTCCTGTTGGGGAACAGGCCGAACGGAACCGCCAGGGGGGTGGGCACCTTGCCGATGCGCATGTACGCCGGCCCGGTGATGATCTTGTCATCCGGCAGCACCATCATGCGGGTGACGCGGAAATGGAAGTGGGGGTCGGGCCTGTCACAGGTGGTGAGCATTCCCCGCTTGCTATGCACCTCCTCATTCGCCAGACGCTTGCTTAGGGAGGCATGCACCCAGGCCTGCTGCTCCTGGGTCCGCACCTCACGGATGAGGCCCTGCTTGCTGCGGAAGTTGTACCGGATGCTGTCTGCCTCGATGGTATGACCGTCCTGCACGAAGGTGGGTTTCCCTGCCACCATGCCACTGCTGTCCAACGCACCAAAGGCCTGCGCTTCCTCGTTCTTGGTGTCGAGGATGATGCGGTCCGCAGTGAGCACCACATCCCCGTAGGTGACCGTTCCGGCGCCGAACAGATGCACCGTCCCCGTGGCCAGATCGTAGCGGATGCTATCCCTGGCCTGATACTTGACGGGGGCTTCAAGGCGCTGCGCCCGGAGCTGCCCGGCCACACACATGCACATCAACAGTACCGTGATGAAAAGTGCACCGCCCACTGAACGCCCCCGTCCGTCGGGGCCGGTAGCTTCGCCCCGTGAAGGAAGGTTGCCTGGCGGTTTCGTCATGTTCCTGCCTTCCACAGGGAAAAGCGGGCCGAATTTACCAACTCGCCCGCCGCGGTACATGCAACGCCACCGATACACCCGTTCTTATGCCAGCTTGTTGGCGCTGTTGTTACCATGGCTCCTGCTGGCCCAATCCGGCGCCAGGGACCCCAACCGCATCCGCACCGTGGTGCTCGATGCCGGCCATGGCGGGAAGGATCCAGGCAACCTGGGCACCGGACGCTACAAGACCACCGAGAAGCACATCTCGCTCAACGTGGCCAAGCTGGTGGGCGACTACATCCGCGATGCGTTCCCGGCCACCAACGTGGTCTATACCCGGGAGGACGACCGGTTCATCGAACTGATGGAGCGCACCAACATCGCCAACCGCGCCAAGGCCGATGTGTTCATGAGCATCCATTGCAATGCCAATGACAACAAGGACCCGCATGGATGCGAGACCTATGTGATGGGCCTTCACAAGACGGAGGCCAACATGCGGGTGGCCCAGAAGGAGAACGAGGCCATCCTGCTGGAGGAGGGCCACGAACTGAAATACGATGGATACGATCCGAAGGACCCCGAGAGCATGATCGCGCTCAGCCTCCGGCAGAACATCCACTTGGACCATAGCCTGCTGCTGGCCTCCCTTATCCAGAAACAATTCAGGGACCGGGTGGGGCGGCCGGACCGCGGGGTGAAGCAGGCGGGTTTCCTGGTCATCAGTTACACCACCATGCCCAGCGTGCTCATCGAGCTGGGCTTCCTTACCAATCCCCAGGAGGAGGACTACCTCCAGACCAGGGAGGGCCAGGAATACATGGCCAGCGCCATCTATCGCGCCTTCAAGGAATACAAGGGCATCGTGGAGGGGGTTGATACACCGGTCGCTCCGACCGAAGTGGAGGCCGGCAGGCGACAGGAAGGGGAGAAGCCCGTGGCGGATGCTGGAGCGAAACCTGCCACCCCCGCCCCGGTGGTCACCGCTGCCGGTGTGGTCTTCAAGGTGCAGGTGGCCACCAGCGGCAAACGCATCGCGCTCGACCCGAAGAACTTCAAGGGACTCACCGATGTGGAGGAGCACAAGGGGGCTGGCCTGTTCAAGTACACGGTCGGCAACGAACCCGACCTGGAGGCCGCGCGTCGCAGGCAGCAGGACTGCAAGGACAAGGGCTTCGGGGGCGCGTTCATCGTGGCCTTCAAGGACGGCGAACGCATCGATCTGCAGGAAGCAGTTAAATTGGCCCGTGGCCGCTGATCACGCCGACCGTACATGACCATCCGCCGTGAGTATTCCATCGCCCTGCTCGTTCTTGTTGCACTGGGGCTGCTGATCTTCGGGTTCAACTACCTCAAGGGACTTGACCTGTTGCAAAAGCGGAACATCTATCATGTGGTGTATGAGGATGTCTCGGGTATCAGCGGTTCGAGCCCCGTTTACTACAACGGCTTCAAGGTCGGGCAGGTCGTCTCCACGGAATTGGTCCGGTCCGGTCGGGGTGGCATCGCGGTGAGCTTCCAGCTCAACGAAAAGTCCCTCCACCTGCCGGCGGATACCAAGGTGCGTATCTACAGCGCCGACCTGTTCTCGCGTGCGCTTCAATTGGTGGTGGGCACCAGTGCCGGCCTGGCGGTGGCCGGTGACACCCTTGCAGGCGATGCCCAGTTGAGCCTCACCGATGCGGTGGGCGAGCAGATCGACCCCCTCAAGCGCAAGGCGGAGGGCATGATCGCCAACGTGGATTCCCTGCTGAACGCCATGAACCGGTTGCTGAACGATTCCGCCATCGGCGACATCGATGCCAGCTTCTCGAGCGTACGCTCCACGTTGGAGACCTTCAACAACACCGCCCAGCGATTGGACGGTATCGTGGAGGCCGAGTCTCAGGCCGTACACCTCATCCTCGAGAACCTGGCGCAGGTGAGCCGTAACCTGGTGGCATACAATGCACGCATCAGCGGTATCCTGGCCAACATGGACAGCCTGTCGGGCACCCTCGCAGGACCCCGCATGGAGCAGGCGGTGAACGACCTTGCCGCCAGTGCCACGCAAGTGAAGGCGCTCACCGAAGGCCTGAACGCGGGTGAGGGGTCGCTCGGGGCACTGCTGAAGAATGACACGCTGTACGCCAACCTGGAACGCGCAAGTCGTGATCTCGACCTGCTGCTGGAGGATATGCGCCTCAATCCGAACCGTTACGTGCACCTGTCCGTTTTCGGTAAGAAGGACCGCACGCCGAAGCTTTCCGGCAGCGACGTGGAGCGCATCGCCAAAGCCGTGAAGGAGGCCGAAAAGCCATGATCAGCAACATTCTCTTCGCCCTTGCCCTGGTGGCCGCCGTGGCGTTGTTCGCGCGTAACATCCGGCGCGTGGTGCGCAACATCCGCCTGGGACGCGACCAGGTGATCAATGACCGCCCCGCCGATCGCTGGACCGAGCTGGCCCGCGTAGCGCTGGGACAGAGCAAGCTGGTCAGCCGCCCCGTTGCAGGCCTGATGCACATCCTCATCTATGCGGGTTTCATCATCATCAACATCGAGGTGCTGGAGATCATCATCGACGGCCTCTTCGGAACGCACCGGGTGGGAGCCGTGCTGGGTCCGGTGTACGACGTGCTCATCGGCAGCTTCGAGGTGCTCGCCGTGGGTGTGCTGGTCGCCTGCATGGTGTTCATCGCGCGGCGCTCGGTGCTGCAGTTGCCGCGCTTCCGCAAGCCTGAAATGAAGGGGTGGCCTTCGCGGGACGCCCTGATCATCCTCGTGGTGGAGGTGTTGTTGATGGGCGCCTTCCTTGTGATGAACGCTGCGGACCATACGCTGCAGGGCATGGGAGCGGAGCACTATGTGCAGGCCGGCGCCTACCCGGTCAGTTCCGTACTCGCTTCGACCTTCAACCTCACCGACCTCCAACCGGCGACGCTCATCGCCATGGAACGTGCCGCCTGGTGGTTCCACATCATCGGCATCCTGGCGTTCCTCAACTACCTGCCCTTCAGCAAGCACCTCCACATCATGGTGGCCTTCCCCAATGTGTGGTACAGCAAATTGGCGGCACCTACGGAGATGAGCAAGATGCCGCGCATCACCGGCGAGGTACGCTCCATGCTCGACCCCTCCGTGGCCCCGCCGGAGCCGACCTCACCCCGTATGGTGGCAGGCGTTGAAATGCCGGACCGCTTCGGTGTGAAGGATGTCTTCGACCTGGGTTGGAAGAACCTGCTTGACGCCTACAGCTGCACCGAATGCGGGCGCTGCACCAGTGTGTGTCCGGCCAACCTCACCGGCAAGCTGCTCAGCCCGCGCAAGGTCATGATGGATACCCGCGACCGCCTGGAGGAGGTCGGCCGTAACATCGATGCCAACGGAGGTGTGTACAAGGATGACGGCGAAAGCCTGCACAGCCGCATCTCCGATGAGGAACTATGGGCATGCACCACCTGCAACGCCTGCACCCAGGCTTGTCCGGTCAACATCGATCCCGTGGAGATCATCACCCAGATGCGCCGTTACAAGGTGATGGAGGAGAGCAGCACGCGGCCCTCCCTTACCAGCATGTTCAACAACGTGGAGAACAACGGTGCCCCCTGGGCCTTCGGGCAGGATCGCAGGATGGAATGGACCCGGGAATGAGGATGCCGATGAACACATGGCACGCGCTGAAGGGAGCGCCGGGTATGCAGGTGGCCCATGGCGCCTCTGGCCCCCACCCACTGCGCTGTGTCCCCACTGCTGAAAACAACGATTGACATGGAGAAGCTGCATGTTCCCACCATGGCCGAGTTCGCCGCAAGGGGCGAGGTGCCGGAGGTGTTGTTCTGGGTAGGATGTGCAGGCAGCTTCGACGACCGGGCGAAGAAGATCACCAAGGCATTTGTGCGCATCCTGAACGCGGCCGGTGTGAAGTTCGCGGTGCTTGGGATGGAGGAGACCTGCAGCGGCGATCCTGCACGTCGTGCAGGAAATGAGTTCCTGTTCCAGATGCAGGCGCTCCAGAACGTCACCGTCCTCAACGGTTATGGTGTGGCACGCATCGTTACGGCCTGCCCGCACTGCTTCAACACGCTGAAGAACGAGTACCCGGCGCTGGGCGGCACCTACGAGGTGCTGCACCACACCCAGTTCATCAATGCGCTCCTCAAGGAAGGTCGTATCAAGGTGGAGGGCGGTGATCTCTCCGGCAAGCGCATCACCTTCCACGACCCCTGCTACCTGGGCCGTGGCAACAACGAATATGAAGCTCCACGTGAGGTGCTGTTGAAGCTGGATGTGGCCCTCGTGGAACTGAAACGCAGCAGGCAGAACGGCTTGTGCTGCGGCGCAGGCGGTGCCCAGATGTTCAAGGAGGCGGAGCCCGGCACGCGCGAGGTGAACCACGAACGCAGCGAAGAGGCGCTCGCCGCAGCACCAGCCATCATCGCAGCGGGTTGCCCCTTCTGCAACACCATGCTCACCGATGGTGTGAAGCACTTCAACAAGGAAGGGGAGGTGGTGGTCAAGGACGTGGCCGAGCTGATCGCTGAAGCTGCCGACCTCTGATCCATCCTCACGCAGCCCGACGCACCTTCGAAGCCCCTCCCTGTTGAACGATGGGGGGCCAACGTCTGGGGATCAGCTATTGCACAGGTAGGGGATACCCACTGAACGAAGAGGCCCCCGCCGGATGGCGGGGGCCTCGATCGTTCGGGTCGTGAGTTCCGGCCTTACGGCTGGATCATCAACCGCTCGTTGTAGGCCTTGGTGCCGGCGGTGATGTTCACCAGGTACATGCCGGCGGCGAGTTCGCCGTTGAGGTCGATGGTGGTGTTCACGTTGCCACCGGCCACGGCGATCACGCGGGTCATCACGCGCTTGCCGGTGAGGTCGTAGACATCCATGCTCACGGTGTTCACACCCTCCTCCACAGCGCTGAGGCTGAAGGTGAGCAGGTCACCGCGGTTGGGGTTGGGGAACAGCTTGAGCTCCTCGGCTGCAGCGGTGCCGGCGGACAGGGCCATGGCGCTGGGGGGTGCCACACCGATGGTGACCTGGCAGATATCACCCCAGGGGTCGCTGCTGGTGCACCAGGTGAGACCGCCGTCCCTGCTGACGCGTACATCCACATCGTAGGTCTTGCCGTTCTGCAGGGGCAGTCCGGTGGCGGCGTTCCAGTTGAGCTGGAGGGTGTAGGTGGTACGGGTGATCACCACCTCGAAGCCCTCGGCGGGCAGGCGGAAGCGGAACTGGTAGCGGTTG
>CAZLGY010000067.1:0-15901 GCA_964559165.1 uncultured Chryseobacterium sp. | reverse complement strand
GCCTGCTGATCCAGGGCGGTGGCGCGATCTGCGCGAGCCTTGATGTGGCGGGGGCTGCCTTCGATGTGGATGGTTGTACCGGAGTGGACGCAAGTACGGCGGAGGGTATCCGTCTGTGGCCCAACCCGGCGCAGTACCAGTTGACGGTGGTGCTTCCCGAGACGGGCATAGTGGACCTCCGCATGGTGGACCTTGCAGGTCGTACGGTGCTTCAGGAGGGGGTCGCTGTGACATCCGGGCAGGCTGTTCAGTTGGCGTTGCCAGCAGGCCTCGCCACCGGAGCTTATACACTGCGCATGGAGCTGGGCGACCGTCGTTGGGAGCAGCGCGTCATGGTGACGCGCTGAGGCGGGGCCTGTTACCTTCGCGCACCTTTCGTTGGTGATGTTGCGGCGTGCGTTGTGGCGCACGCCGCAGCATCATGGAAGGTCCCTGAAGCCATGAGCGTCCGTGTCCGTTTCGCCCCCAGCCCCACCGGCCCCTTGCACATGGGCGGTGTGCGTACCGCCCTTTACAACTATCTCTTTGCTCGCAAGCATGGTGGCCAGTTCCTGTTGCGCATCGAGGATACAGACCAGGCGCGCTTCGTGCCCGGCGCTGAGGAGTACATCCGCGAGGCCCTGGATTGGTGCGGCCTTACGCCCGACGAGAGTCCCTGGGCAGGCGGCCCCGATGGTCCCTATCGCCAGAGCGAGCGCAAAGCCATTTACAAGCAGTATGCAGACCAGCTCATAGCGGCAGACAAGGCTTATTATGCCTTCGACACTCCAGAGGAGCTGGAGGCCATGCGTGAACGGTTGAAGGCGGCCGGGTCCGCCTCTCCCGCGTACAATGCCGTCACGCGCGAGCACATGAAGAACAGCCTCACACTTAGCGCGGACGACGTGCAGGAGCGACTTGCGCGCGGTGATGAGCATGTGATCCGGTTGAAGGTGCCCCGCCACCAGGAGGTCCGCTTCGAGGATCTCATCCGTGGTTGGGTGGTGGTCCATAGCGCCAACATCGATGACAAGGTGCTCTTCAAGAGCGATGGGATGCCCACCTACCATTTGGCCAACATCGTGGACGACCACCTGATGCGCATCACCCATGTGATCCGGGGGGAGGAGTGGCTGCCCAGCGCACCATTGCACGTGCTGTTGTACGAGGCCTTCGGCTGGGAGCGCCCCGCCTTCGCCCATTTGCCACTGATCCTGAAGCCCGATGGCAACGGCAAGCTCAGCAAGCGCGATGGCGACCGGCTTGGTTTCCCGGTGTTCCCGCTCAACTGGACCGACCCCACCAGTGGCGAACGAAGCAGTGGCTATCGCGAGCGCGGCTACCACCCCGAGGCCTTCGTGAACATGCTGGCCCTGTTGGGTTGGAACCCCGGCGGCGACCTGGAACTGATGACCCGGGCCCAGCTGATCCAACACTTCGACCTGGAGCGCGTGCACAAGGGTGGTGCACGCTTCGATCCCGACAAGACCAAATGGTTCAACCAGCAGTACTTGCGCATGCAGCCGGATGCCGTCCTGGGCAGCCAGTTGCTCTCCCTGTTGAAGGATCGAGGCATCTCCGCCACGCCGGAGCGCGCCACCGCGGCTGCCGCCCTGCTCAAGGAGCGCGCCACCTTTCCGGAGGACATGCTAGAGGGCGTCTACCTGTTCACCAACGGGTCTCCACTTGTGGGCAATGCCGCAGCTGAGGATGAGCTTCGCAAGCGCTGGAAACCCGAAGCCTCCCCGGCCCTGGCCGATTACATCACCAGGATGGGAGCCCTTGCCACGTGGGATGCGGCTGCATTGGAAACAACCTTCAATGATGTTTTGAAACAACACACAATGAAGGTCGGCCAGTTGATGCCGCTTTATCGCCTCTTTGTGGCTGGTCGCATGCAGGGTCCGGGGATGTTCGAGGTAAGCGTTCTGCTGGGCCGGGAGGAGGTGCTGCTTCGCCTGCAGGCCGGTATCGATCACTGCCGCGCATGGGGCTGATGGAGGTCAACGGTATCCGGGTGTTCGCCTATCACGGCTGCCTGGAGGAGGAGGCCCGCATCGGCGGGCATTTCCGCGTGGATGTGTCCGTGCAGGGTGATATGGAGCGGGCCGAACGGCAGGATCACCTGGTCGATGCCGTGGACTATGGGCGCGTAACGGCCATCGTTCAGGAACAGATGACCCTCCGCGCCCACCTCATAGAGCATGTGGCGCGGCGCATCTGGGAGGCGTTGCGGCGCGAGTGGGACCCATCGTTCCGCTGGCGTGTGCGCGTGGTGAAGGAGCGCCCCCCCATCAACGGTGATGTCGCCGAGAGCGCGTATACGGTGGAAGGCTGAAGCCACCCCCCTGCATCCGCTTTTCGCGAAGGGCCCTGCCCCGGACCCTTTCCGATCGGCTCTCCCCCCGGCGCCTTGCGATCGCCCGAAGATCCTATCTTTGCAGCCCCAACAAGGTCGCGTGGCCGAGTGGCTAGGCACAGCTCTGCAAAAGCTGCTACTGCGGTTCGAATCCGCACGCGACCTCAGCGAACGCTCCGGACATCCGGGGCGTTCGTGTGTTATGGAGGAAGGCGTCGCTCTGTGGCACATCTTTGTACCAGGGCCCTCGTTCGATACCGATCGTTCGCCCTTCGCGTTGTTAGCATCGTCAGTCGACCGTCCATGAAGTCCTACCGAACCCTGCTTGCACTTGCCTCGCTGGCCCTGCTCCACAATGCCCGGGCGCAAAGCGAGGTCGCCATCGGTCAATGGCAGGACCATTTCCCCTACCGCCAGTGTGTGGCGGTGGTCCAGGGAGGTGGCAGTGTCTTTGCCGCCACGGAGAACAGCCTCTTCAGGTTGGACCCAACCACGGGTGAGATGGAGAAGCTCTCCAAGGTGAACGTGCTCAGCGATGTTGGCATCCGTGGCCTGGCTTGGAACGAACCCCTGTCCATGTTGGTGGTGCATTACAGCAATGGCAACATCGACCTCATCCAGGGGCGCACCGCCACCAACCTGGGCGACATCAAGCGCAGCAACCTGCTCGGCGACAAGGCGGTGAACGCGGTGATCTTCGACGGTACGCGGGCCTACCTGGCCTGCGGCTTCGGTATCGTGGTGTTGGACCTCGAGCGCAAGGAGGTGCGGGACACCTGGCGCATCGGCCCCAACGGCTCCCAGGTGCAGGTCAGCGATATCGCTTTCCACAACGACTCCATCTATGCGGCCACCTCCACCGGGCTGTTCGTTGCCGCGCGCAACGAGCCCAACCTCGCGGCCTTCACCAACTGGCGCCTGCGCGCTGACATGGGAGGCAATGTCACCGAGGGGCCCTTTGATGGGCTGGCATCCTTCCAGGGAAGGCTGCTGCTCAACTACAAGAGCGCGCAAGGCACACGCGACACCCTGCTCATCCTCTCCCCGGAGGACCAATGGCAGCGCTTCCAGCCCTTTTACGACCGTGGTAATCGATCCATGGAGGTGAGCGCTGATGGGCAGCATGTGCTCTTCGCGCAAGGGGGCTCCGTGGTGGTATACGGCGCAGGCCTCTTCGACCCCGCGCCCGCCCCGGTCCAGCAGGTCGATTGGTACGGCAGCTTCAACACATACCTGGCTGCCTGGCAAGCGGTGGGTGCTGCCGGTGATGTGTGGATCGCCGACGGCAATGAAGGCCTGGTACAGGCCACCTGGAGCGGCCAGAGGCGCTACTTCCCGAACGGGCCCAAGCGCATCAACACATGGGGCATGGCCAGTGGCGGAGGTGTTGTGCTGGTGGCTTCCGGTGCCATGGCCGGCAACTACACCAACGAGTTCCTCAAGGAAGGTGTGCACCGCAGGCAGAACGGTGAATGGACCACGGTGGACGTGTCCAATAGCCAACTGCTCCAACAAGGGGCCAACACGTACGGCGGCACGGTGAACGATTTCGTGGCAGTGGCGGTGGACCCCATCGACCCGGAGCTCACCTGGTATGGCAGCTGGGACGATGGCCTGATCGAGGTGCGCAGCGGCGTACCGACCACCATTTACAACCCGGGCAACAGCGCTCTCGGCCTGGACATCATCGGGTTCGAAGGGCGCTGCAACGTGGCCGGCCTGGACCATGATGAGGCGGGCAACCTGTGGATGACCAATCCCTGGTCGGCATCGCCCATCTGTGTGCGCACCAGGAGCGGCACATGGTACTCCTACACGCCCGGCACCCTGCTCGCGGGCAACCTGTTGATGACGCAGATCCTCGCCGCCACCAACGGGTACAAGTGGATCGTGCGGCCCCGTGGCAACTCCATGTTCGTCTTCGATGACGGCGGAACACTGGACAACACCAGCGACGACCGCTACAAGCTCCTCACCAACGTGGAGGGGGCTGGCGGATTGCCCGCGCCCGACGTTTACTGCGTGGCCGAGGACAAGGAGCAGCAGATCTGGGTGGGCACCAGCAAGGGGGTGGCGGTGTTCTACACGCCCGAGACGGTCTTCAACAGCAGCGGCTTCGACGCCCAGCAGATCCTCCTGGAACAGGACGGCAACTTCCAATACCTGTTGGAGACCGAAGCGGTGAGCGCCATCGAGGTGGACGGTGCCAACCGCAAATGGATCGGCACCCAGACCGGAGGCGTGTTCCTGGTATCCCCCGATGGACGCACCCAGCTGCGCCATTTCACCATGGATAACAGTCCCCTGCCCAGCAACACCATCTATGCCGTTACCATCGAGGCCCTCAGCGGCGAGGTGTTCGTGGCCACAGACCGCGGGATCGTGAGCTTCCGGAGCGATGCCACCGAAGGCGGCGAGACCAACGAGTGCGCCACCGTGTTCCCCAACCCCGTGCAGCCAGGCTACAACGGCCCGGTGGCCATCACCGGCCTTGTGCGTGACAGCGAAGTGAAGGTGGCCGACATCGCTGGCAATCTGGTCTATCGCACCACCAGCCTGGGCGGGCAGGCCCTGTGGCCCGGCACCGACATGGAGGGCAACAAGGTCAGCACCGGCGTTTACATGGTCTTTGTGGCGGACCAGTTCGGAACCACCAAGTGCAGGACCAAGGTGCTCGTGGTGCGTTGAGTTGGCGCCCCCATGCTCACCACCACCCGGGCCCTCGTGTTGCGCACCATCCGCCATGCGGACCAACGCCTCATCCTGAAGGCCTTCACCGAGCAGTACGGCCTGCGTTCCTATGTGGTGCGTGTGGCCCGCAAGGGGGGCGTCTCCGAGGCAGCCCTCCAGGCACTTACCCGGGTGGAGCTGGTGGCCGATGAACGCAGCGACCGCGACCTGCTTGTGCTGCGGGACCTGCGGGTGGAGCGACCCTACGTGCGCATTCCCTTCGAGCCGGTGCGTGCCGCTGTGGCCCTCTTCGTGCAGGAGGTGTTGGTGAAATTGCTGCGGGGCGAAGCGGCCGATCCAAGGCTGTACGGCTTCCTGGAGGAGGCTGTGGAACAGCTCGACAGCCGTGCCGACCTGGCGCACTTCCCCCTGCAGTTCCTGCTGCAGCTCAGTGGTGAGCTCGGCTTCATGCCCGAACCACCGCTGTCCGGCGAGGACCGCTTCGACCTCAAGGAGGGGCACTTCACCAGTGACGCGCCCCAGCACGGGCAGACATTGCCCATTGCCCTCAGCAGCGCCCTTGCCAGCCTGCTCCAGCTGCCCCTCCACCAGGCACCCGTGAGCCCCCTGCCAGGCCCCCTCCGGCGCGACCTGCTGGACCACCTGCTCCTCTATTACCGCCTCCACGTTGATGGCCTCGGGGAACTGCGCTCGCCCGGGGTGTTGCAGCAGGTGCTTGCGTAACAGCGAGGGTCAGCGACCCTTGGGGCGAAGTACCTTCGCCGTCCATGTTCTTGCGCACCGCCGCCATCACCCCGCTGCTGGCCCTGATCGCCGCAGGCTGCCAGAACAGCCCTCAACCCATGTCCACCGATACCGCCCTGCAGCCCCCCAAGGCCGCCGAGAAGCCCTTCTCCCTCACCGCACACGGCCACACCCGCACCGACGAGTACCATTGGATGCGCCTCACCGAGGCCCAGCGCAATGCCGCCGAGCCCGATGTCCACACCCGCGAGGTGGTGGCCTATCTCGAGGCGGAGAACCGGTACACGGAAGCAACGCTTGCGCCGGTGAAGGCCCTCCGTGGCACCCTCTTCCAGGAGATGAAGGGCCGCATGAAGGAGGATGACCTCAGTGTGCCTTATCGGGAGAACGGATATTGGTACCATTACCGCTACGAGGAAGGGAAGGAGTATCCCATCCACGTGCGCCGCGCCGATCGCCCCGGTGCCACGGAGCAGGACTTCCTCAACGAGAACGAACTGGCCAAGGGCCACACCTACTTCGACCTCGGTGATTTCGAGGTGGCACCCGACAACCGTATCGTGGCCTACAGCGTGGACAAGGTGGGCCGCCGGCAATATGAGCTGCGCTTCCGCGACCTGGCCACGGGTACCGACCTGCCCGATGTGATCACCAACACGGCCGGAGGGTGTGCGTTCGCCGATCCCGCCACCGTGTTCTACGCCCGCAAGGACAGCACCCTGCGCAGCTACCGCATCTACCGCCACCGCATGGGCACCGACCCCGCCACCGATGCGGTGGTCTTCGAGGAGCGCGACCCCGCCTTCAGCTGTGATGTGTACCGCAGTCGTAGCGACCGTTTCGTGATGATCACCACCGAAAGCACCCTCAGCAGCGAACACCTTTTCCTGCCCGTGGACCAGCCCCTGGGCACCTTCCGGATGTTCCTGCCCCGCGAGGAGGAGCATGAGCACAGTGCCATGCACGTACCCGCCCACAACGGCCAGCCCGGCCATTGGTACATCCTCACCAACTGGAAGGCCACCAACTTCCGCCTCATGCGTTGTGCCGAAGGAACCACGAGCGACAAGCGCACCTGGCAGGAGGTCATCGCCCACCGCGACACGGTACTGTTGGAGGATGTGGACACCTTCCGCGACCACCTGGTGATCAGCGAACGTCGCGAGGGTCTCTCGCACCTGCGCGTCCGCACCCTCAGCACAGGCGCCGAACAGGAGATCCCCTTCAACGATCCCGCCTA
The DNA here is from genome assembly GCA_964559165.1 of uncultured Chryseobacterium sp. GTDB lineage: Bacteria > Bacteroidota > Bacteroidia > Flavobacteriales_F > PHOS-HE28 > PHOS-HE28. The sequence continues at coordinate 8,888 of CAZLGY010000067.1, read as the reverse complement.
CGTGGCCTATACCGGTACCAACCCCGAGTGGGACACCGATACCCTTCGCTACGGCTACACCAGCCTCACCACCCCCAACAGCGTCTATGAGTGCGACCTCAACACCCTGCAACGAACCTTGCTGAAGCAGCAGGAGGTGGTCGGGGGCTTCAGTCCCGAGCAATATACCAGCGAACGCATCTGGGCAACGGCCCGCGATGGCGTACGGATCCCTGTGAGCATCGTGTACCGCAAAGGCACCCCCCGCACCGGTACGGCACCGCTGCTGCTCTATGGCTATGGCAGCTACGGCAACAGCACCGAACCCACCTTCAGCAGCGCGCGCCTCAGCCTGTTGGACCGTGGTTTCATCTATGCCATCGCCCACGTCCGCGGCGGCGAGGAGATGGGGCGCGAGTGGTACGAGACCGGCAAGATGGAGCACAAGATGAACACCTTCACGGACTTCATCGATGTGGCCGATCACCTGGACAAGGAGCGCTATGCCGACCCCACCCGCCTGTTCTGCTATGGCGGAAGTGCCGGTGGGCTGTTGGTCGGCGCCGTGGTGAACATGCGCCCCGACCGCTGGAAGGCCGCCGTTGCCGCTGTTCCCTTCGTGGATGTGGTCACCACCATGCTTGATGAGAGCATCCCCCTCACCACCGGCGAGTTCGATGAGTGGGGCGACCCCAAGGAGAAGGATGCCTACGACCGCATGCTGGCCTATTCGCCCTACGACAACGTGAAGCGCCAGGCCTATCCCGCCCTGCTGGTCACCACCGGCTTCCACGACAGCCAGGTGCAGTACTGGGAGCCCGCCAAATGGGTGGCGCGCCTGCGGAAGCATCACCAAGGTCCTTCGCCCATCCTGTTGCACACCAACATGGATGCCGGTCACGGCGGCGCCTCAGGTCGGTTCGAGGTGCTCAAGGAAGTGGCCTTGAACTATGCCTTCCTCCTGTGGCAGGCGGGCTTGGTGGAGTAGGGTGCCCCGTGCGATCGCAGCATGATGCTGCTTGAACGGTGCGTCAGCTCGCCATGCTCTCGGCCCACACGATCTCCTCGGGTTGCATGGGGATCACCTGCACAGGCTGGCCTTCCTGCTGCAAACGCTCATAGTCGTGCACACTGGCGAAGTACAGGCTGGTGCTGGGCGGACCGCTGCCATCGCTGGTCTCCACCTCCCATACCACGCCATACACTTCCCGGCCTGAACGTAGCTTGAAGCGGCAATGCTTGTGGGTGAATGCGCTGAGGTGGGAGAGTTCCATGTTCCTTGTCAACGAAGAACACCGCAAAGTAGTTGTCCCATCAGGACGTAGCCGGCCCGAATTATCAACACCGGGCGCCCTTGCTGTTGAAATGAGGTGGCCGCTCAAACGCGGTGCGCCACACGTTCAGCGCGTGGTGGACCATCATCCCGCTTCCGTGGGAGCGGCGAAGCGAAGGCTGAACAGAATGGCTTCCAGTTCCCGCAGGTATTCCCGCTTGTTGAACTGCGGTGCATACACGAACCCCTCCACCGTGACCAGCTCGGTGCCTTCGCTGTTGAGGGTGCTGAGGCTAACGAAGGGTCCGCCCATCTTGGCACCGTGCATTCCGAAGAGGCCGTGCATCACATAGGCGAACCGACCGTCAAGCACGGTCTCACGCCCGCCCGGCATCAGGTCCAGCTGCTCGAAGGAGCGCTGCACGATCATGTAGGATCCCGTATCGGGTCCCTCCACGAAGGCCCGTGTCACCGAATCACGCAGTTCCACCAGGTAGGGCACGCTGAAGGTGCTGTCGCTGCGGTATGGGTGCCGGTGCACGAGCAGCCCTTCGATCACATGGTGCTCCAGTCCGCCGCCGCGCACCATGCGGTCGCGCTGCAGCCGGGCGAAGCGGGGGGTCTGCTCCACCACGCGGAAGCCGCCCGGGACGGCCATTTCCAGCCCCATGGCGGTGCGCAGGCTGCTCACCAGGGCGGCGTCCTGCGTTCCCCGCAACCGTGCGGCGATGCGGTTGCGCTGGTGCTGCTCGAAGCCTCCGGCCACCATGCCTGCCTGCCGCTGGAAGAGGTCCATCCATGTCGCCGCGTCGAAAGCGCTGGCTTGCATCAGCAGCTGGCCGGTGGCGTGCACATCGCGCTGGATGCGCAGTGCCGTGCTGTCCGCCTCACCACTGATGACGGCCACGATCACACTGTGATGCCCCTGCAGCAGCGAGGCGAATTGCGCGGGTGCCACCTGGGCCACGGTGAAGCGAGGCTCGGGGCGTGTCATGTGCGGCATCTCCTGCTCCAGCACACTGCGTACAAGGGCACCCGGCGGTCCATCCCAGTGGGCCTTGTTCATCACCACCAGCACCTCGCCATCCCCCCCCACGGATGCCGGCTTGAGAGGAGGCCCATCCGCACAGGCCGGCAGCAGCAGGAGGATGGACAGCAGGCGTACCAGGCCGGAGCCGAAGCGGGGGGCGCTCATGCGTGACGGTGCGTGCATCAACCGTCCTGCTTGCTCACCTTGATGCGGTCGCCCACCTTCAGTTCGCTGACGCCCTCGTTGAGCCGCTTGAGGTCGTCCACGCTCACCCCCGGATAACGCTTGGCGATGTCCCACAGGGTGTCACCAGGCTGCACCACATGGTAGATGAAGGCCTCCCCCGAGGGTGGGGTGGGCTTGGGTGCTGTGGCAACGGCGACCGTACGGGTGCCCACCACCAATTTCTGGCCGGGCCGGATGGTGGTGCCGCTGAGGTTGTTCAGCCGCTTGAGCTGGGCCACCGTGATGCGATGGCGTTGGGCGATGGCGCCGAGCGATTCACCGCGCCGCACGGTGTGGTAGCGCTTTTCGATGCGGGTGGCGGGTGGTATGGCAGCGGTGGCGGCACTGTCCGGTCGGGTTGCATCCGCCTTGTCAGCGCTTCCGGGCCCTGCCGCTGGCGCGATCCCCTGCTCCCGAAGCAGTGCCTCGTTGGCCACCAGGGTGCCGGCGATCTCCGTGGGCAGGTACAGGCTCACCGGCTCCTTGGCCGCATAGGGAAGAACGCCTTGTTTGAGGGTGGGGTTCAAGGAGCGCAGTTCCTCGGCGTTGGCACCGGTGAGGCGGGCCAGCAGCGCCAGGTCCACCGGGTAGCATACCTGTACGGTGTCCACCTCGTGCACGCAATAACTGGGGGCCACCGGGTAGATGTTGTGGTCGGCGTGGTAGGCGAAGACGTAGTTGACCGCGATGAAGGCGGGTACGTAGCCACGTGTCTCCCGGGGCAGGTGTTCGTAGATGGCCCAATAGTCGCGTGCACCACCGCTGCGCCGGATGGCCTTGTTCACATTGCCCGGCCCACAGTTGTATGCGGCAAGGGCCATCTCCCAATTGTCGTAGATGCTGTGCAGGTGCTTCAGGTAGCGGCAGGCGGCATCGGTGCTTTTGTAGAGGTCGTGCCGCTCATCGATGTAGCTGTCCGACTTCAGTCCGTAGATCCTGCCGGTGGGCAGCATGAACTGCCACAGGCCCACGGCGCCGGCACGACTGCGCGCAGCGGGGTTCAGGGCGCTTTCCACCACCGCCAGGTACTTCAGTTCCAAGGGCATGTCATAGCGGTCCAGGTACTGCTCGAAGACCGGGAAGTACAGTTCGGCGAGTCCCAGCATGCGTGCGCTCATCTCGCGCTTGCGGTTCACGTAAAGGTCAACATATGCGCGCACCGCCGGGTTGAAGGAGAGCGCAAAAGGCGTGGTGGGGTCCAGGGTGGCCAGCCGCTGTGCGATGACGGCATCGGACCAGTTCGGCACCACCCCCGGCGCGAAGCCGTGCACGTTGTGATGGGCCGTATCGGTGGTGAAGGTGGACTGTTTGATCCAGGGCACACGGGCCAGGTCATCCAGCCGAAGCACCACGGGATCGTCCGCCAGCAGCGTCACAGCGCTGCTATCGGGCCCGGCCTGAGCGCATAGCAGCGCAGGGAGCAGCAGGGCGATGAGCAGGAGCGGTCGGATCGCGGCCATGGTCGACGTGGGTGCCGAAGATACCCGTAATACGCGCCTCGTCACCTGATGTTGTGCGGTGGTGCGTAAACAGCGGGGTGTGGATGGTGTATGTAACGCCTGACGGCAGCGCGTTAGAACAGGTGTTCCGCTGCGCATAGAAGGCGGGCATCAGCGAAGGGAGCTGCCATCAACTGGATGCCGAAGGGTCGGCCGTTGGGGTGAGTGCCGGTGGGCAGACTGATGGCCGGGGTACCCGCCAGGTTGGCCTGCACGGTGAAGATGTCCTGCAGGTACATGGCCACCGGGTCGGTCACGGACCCAGGTTCGAACGCGGTGGTGGGGCAGGTGGGTCCCAGCAGCAGGTCGTACCGGGCGGTGGCCTCCAGGGTCCGGTCGCGCAGGATGCGGCGCACGCGCTGTGCCTGGGCATAATAGGCGTCGTAGTAGCCCGCGCTCAGCACGAAGGTTCCCAGCAGGATGCGCCGCTTCACCTCGGGCCCGAACCCTTCGCTCCGGCTGAACCGGTAGGTCTCCTCCACCGTGGTGGCGCGGCTGCTGCGGTGGCCGAAGTGTATCCCGTCATACCGGGCCAGGTTGCTGCTGGCCTCGGCTGTTGCCAGGATGTAATAAGTGGGCACCTGGTGGTCCAGCAGGGGTACATCCACAGGCTCCACCGTATGGCCTTCGGCCTTCAGGCGGTCTATCTGTGCCTGCAGGTGGCTCACCACAGCGGGGTCCATGCCCGTTCGCTCGAGGCCCTCGCGGAAATAACCGATGCGCAGGCTCCCCGGGTGTTCCGTGGCCAGGGGTTCAAGCGGACGCCGGCTGGTGGTGCTGTCATGCGGATCGTGGCCTGCCATCACCTGGTAGAGGGCGGCGGCGTCCGCCACGGTGTGGGCGAAGGGCCCGATCTGGTCGAAGCTGCTGGCGAAGGCGATGAGGCCATGCCGGCTGATGCGGCCGTAGGTGGGCTTGAAGCCCACGGTGCCAGTGAAGGAGGCCGGCTGGCGGATGGAGCCACCGGTATCGCTGCCCAACGCCGCGTGCACGATACCGGCCGCCACACTGGCCGCAGCGCCGCCACTGCTGCCGCCGGGCACGGTGGCTCGGTCGGCGGGGTTCTTCACCCCCCCGAACGCGCTGTTCTCGTTGCTGCTGCCCATGGCGAACTCGTCGCAGTTGGTTCGCCCGATGATCACCGCGTCAGCCGCCAGCATCCGATCCACCGCGGTAGCGCTGAACAGGCTGGTGAACCCCTCCAGCATGCGGCTGCTCGCGCTCACCCGGTGGTCCTTGTAGCAGATGTTGTCCTTGATGCTCACCAGCATCCCCGCCAAGGGACCGGCCGTGCCTGCACGGACCCGCTCATCCACCTGGCGGGCCTGCAGCAGGGCGCTCTCGTCAAAGAGCTCCAGGAAGGCGTTGAGGTCGCCCTGTTGGCGCGCCAAGGACAGGGCCGCCACGGTGGCATCGCTCACGGTGGCACCTTGGGCCAGCGCTTGCCGGGCCTCGCGGAAGGTCTTCGTCAGGCTCACCGGAGCGTCTTACGGCTTGTCCTTGTTGCCCTCCTCGATCCCGTCCTTGGCGTTCTTGAACTCCTTCATGCCCTGACCCAGGCCGCGCATCAGCTCTGGGATCTTCTTGCCGCCGAAGAAGAGCATCAGCACCACCACGACAAGCACGATCTGCCAGGGGCCGATGACGCCGAGGAGGATGGAAAGTGGGAGGGATGGGAAGGCCATGGCGCGATTATGTATGGCAAAGGTACGGTGGGGCACCGATGTTCCGTTCCGCCGCTGTCCATCAGGCACCGCGGCCTGTATCCGCTCGGTGACCATGGTCACCGAAACCCGTCCGGCAAAGCCGCACCTTCGCACCATGCGACCCCTGCCCATCTCCCTGTCGTTGCTGCTTGCAAGCACACTGCTCCCCGCCCAGGACATCGGCGACCGCCGCGTGGTGCTGCAGGAGATCGCCATCCCGAACATGCCCGGCATCCAATCCTTCGCGTGGGGGCAGCACAGCGGGGAGTGGCTGATGATCGGTGGCCGTACCGATGGCCTCCACCGCCGCCAGCCCTTCGCAGCCTTCCTCGCCGAGGACAACAACACCAGGGCCTACGTGGTGAACCCCTCCACCGCACAGGTATGGAGCGCCAGCCTTTCCACCCTGCCCAAGCCGCTCTTCGAACAGCTCCAATGCACCAACATGGAGTCCGAGCAGCGCGGCAATACGCTCTACATCATCGGCGGCTACGGCTTTTCCCCCACGGCCAACGACCACATCACCCATGCCAGGCTCACGGCCGTGGATGTACCTGCGGCCATCACCGCCATCAAGAACGGAAGCCCGGTGGCCCCGCACTTCCGGCAGCTGGCCGACGCACGCATGGCGGTGACCGGCGGCTACCTCGGCCTGCTGAACGACACCTTCTACCTGGTGGGCGGCCAGCGGTTCATGGGTCGATACAACCCCATGGGCCCCGAATTCGGCCCCGGCTTCGTGCAGGAGTACACCAACGCCATCCGCCGCTTCGCCATTGCCGATGATGGCGCCACCCTTTCCCTTGCGGACTTTGTGGAGACCGTGGATACCGCGAACCTCCACCGCCGCGACTACAATTTGGTGCCGCAGGTGTTCCCCGATGGCACGCGCGGGTTCACGGCCTTCAGTGGCGTGTTCCAATACGGCGCGGACCTGCCCTGGCTCAATACGGTCGACATCACACCGGAGGGTTACACCGTGGTTCCCGGGTTCGAGCAGCTGCTGAACCAGTACCACACGGCACACCTGCCTGCCTGGTCCGCTGCGCAGGGCAGCATGAGCACGGTGTTCTTCGGCGGCATCGGCCAATACTATTTCGATGCCAATGGCCAGTTGTGGAACGATGAGAACGTCCCTTTCGTGAACACCATCAGCAGGGTGCGTCGTGCATCGGATGGCGGGATGAGCGAGGTGGCCATCGGCAGCATGCCCGCCCTGCTGGGTGCCGGTGCGGAGTTCATCCTGGAGCCCACCGTCCCGCAACTGGATGGCGGCATCCTGGACCTCGACGCCCTCAGCGGCGATACCGTACTTGCGGGCCACATCGTGGGCGGTATCACCAGCAGTGCTGCCAATATCTTCTTCGTGAACACGGGCACCCAGAGCGATGCCAGCACACGGGTGTTCCGGGTACTGCTGGTGCGCGAGGTCACCACAGGGTTGGCGGCCCCCGACGACCTGGTGCCTGCACTGCGCGCCTGGACCGGTGATGCGGAACAGCTGGTGGTGGAGACGAACATGGGCGAAGGGGGGCTTGCCGAACTGGTGCTGCTGGACAGCAGCGGACGACAGGTGCGCACCCTCCTGGCAGCCCGTGTACCGGCAGGCCTGCAGCGCTTCCACAGCCCGTTGAAGGGGCTTGCCTCTGGGCGTTACGTGGTGGAGCTGCGCATCAACGGCCACCGCTGGAGCGCGAGCTACGTCCGTTAGAGCGCATCTCAAAAAAGCTTGTGGCAGGGAGCGGTGTTCCGCGCCCAGGCAAGGCGTCGGAACCGAGCATGGCCGGGGCCCCTGCGCGGTCTTCGACAATGAGAGGCGCTCTAATCGAGCACCTTTTCCCCGCGTTTGGGTCGCAGGGCATCGCGCAGGGTTCGGTAGTCGGTCTCCGCGCACTCCACCGTGGCCACCACGCGCACGGGCTGTGCGGTGGTCCAGTGCCGGTGACCGCAGATGCCTTCGCGTGCACAGAACTCGTCCACATGCTTCAGGAAGTGCGCCGCGGTGGTGGGTGCATCGGGTCCGAAGAAGTCCCAGTGAAGGCGGATGCGTGGCATGCTGTTGTGCTGCAAATTTGCAGCGTTGGATGCCTTGTTGCTCTTCGTGATCGCCACCATGGCCAGTTTCATCGGGTCGCTGCAGGCGGGTGTGGTGAACACGGCCGTGCTTGCCCACACGGTGAAATGGGGCCGCCACGCCGGGCGGCGCATGGCGGTGGGGGGCTCCATCCCGGAGTTCATCTATGCGGCCGTGGCCTTCGCTGGCGCGGGCTGGTTGGTGGAACAGCTGGGCATCGGCGCCACGGGCATCACCATCATCGTATCCTGCATCCTGCTGGTGTTGGGCGTCTACTTCGTGTTCGTGTACCGCCCGCGTTCTGCAGTTCCCGGCGAGGACAAGCTCACCGGCGATCTTCGGCGTGGCGTGCTGTTGGGCATGGCCAATCCGCAGTTGCTGCTGTTCTGGTGCGGGGTGAAGTTGTTGCTGGTTTCGTGGAGGATGACGGGAGAGACCCTTGCCCACCTGCTGGCCTTCGCGCTGGGAGCCTTCACGGGCGCCATCATCCTGCTGTTGGCGCTGGTGCGGATGGGCGCCAAGGCGCAGGAGAAGTTGTCGCCGAAGGGGCTGCGCACGCTCTTCCGCAGCATCGGTGGCCTGCTGCTTGCGGGGGGGGCCTACGGTGTCCTGCGCGCGCTGGGATGGGTGCCGTGAGGTGGGTTCACGCCAACCGATCGCTCAGCAACCGCATCTCCATCATGGGTGCCATCTTCTCGTAGAGGATCCGGTAGGTGGTCCCGGTGATGGGCATGTCAACGCCCAGCTTGGCATTGATCTCGTGCACGCACTTCACCGCGTAATACCCTTCGGCCACCATGTTCATCTCCAGCTGGGCGGCGCGCACGCTGTAGCCCTTGCCGATCATGGTGCCGAACTCGCGGTTGCGGCTGAAGGTGCTGTAGGCCGTCACCAGCAGGTCGCCCAGGTAGGCGGGTTCGTTGATGTCGCGTGCGATGGGATGCACGGCGGTGACGAAGCGCTCGATCTCCTGGATGGCACGGCTCACGAGCACGGCGCGGAAGTTGTCGCCATAGCCCAGACCCACGCTGACGCCCGCGCAAACGGCGATCACGTTCTTCAGGATGGCTGCGTATTCGGTGCCATGGATGTCATCGCTCAG
>CAZLGY010000066.1:14310-15943 GCA_964559165.1 uncultured Chryseobacterium sp. | reverse complement strand
CAGTGCGTTCAAGACCAAATACGACGAGAGCGTCAACTACACCGAGCTCTTCTTCATGCTGATGCGCTACCACGGGGTGCACGTGCTGGACTTCCCGCACTTCATCACCACGGCGCATACAACGGCGGACATCGAGTTCATTATCCATGCGGTAGAGAAGACCTGCAAGGAGCTACGGGAAAGTGGCTTCATGCCCGAGCGCACCTACCCCATCCCCACGGTGAACAGCGTATTGGGCAACAGCGTCAGGCGCGCCTCGGAACGTGTCATGAGCGCCCTCGAAGCACCACTACCAGGAGCCCGTCTGGGCCGCAGCGCGCAAGGGGAACCCGCCTGGTTCGTACCGGACCCCGACCGTGCGGGCAAATACCTGCAGATAGATATCGAGGAACGTTGACGCTTGCACGGCAGGACCGCAACCATGGAACGCTTCGTACCAGCCCTCATCCGGACCCCGGTGGATCACGACCCGTTCACCGGGCCTGCCATTGAGCAGACCATCCCCACCACCGAGGCGCAGCGTGAAGTCTTCGTGGCCAGCGAAATGGGTGTGGAGGCGAATTGTGCCTACAATGAGAGCGTCACACTCGAACTGGGCGGCAACATCGACCGGATCGCCATGGCAACAGCGGTCCAGCAGCTCGTGGACCGGCATGTGGCCCTGCGCTCCACCATCAGCCCGAGCGGAACACGCATGGTGGTGCAGCAACAGCGCTCCATCGACCTGCCTTTCACCGACCTCAGTTCCCTGCCAGTCTCAGAGCGGACCTCCGCATGGGAAGCGCTCACCAAGCAGGACATGGCCACGCCTTACGACCTGCGAAAGGGGTCGTTGTTCCGAACCCGGTTGGTGAAGATCGACGACGAAACGCACATGCTGCGCCTGGCCGGCCACCACATCGTATGCGATGGGTGGAGCCTCGGCATCATGATGGCCGAGGTGAGCGCACTCTACAACGCCGCACGCGCCGGCAGTAGCGCCGCTCTCCCGCCCGCCGTGCCCTTCGGCGATTACAGTCTCGCCACCATCGACTTCGCCAAGTCGCCCGAGCAGTCGCGCATCGAACAGTACTGGAGAAGCCAGTTCAAAGGTCCGCTCCAGCGCATGGACCTGCCCACCGACCGGCCGCGTCCGAAGCAGAAGACCTTCCGGGGCGAACGCATCGACCTGGAGATGCCGCCCGAACTCGTGCGCGGGCTGAAGGAAGTGGCCACCCGCACCGGTGCCAGCTTCGTCACCACACTGCTCACCACCTTCGAGCTCCTCCTGCACAAGCTCACCGGCAACACCGACCTCGTGGTCGGATTGCCTGCTGCGGGCCAGAGCGACCTGGACATGAAACACCTGGTGGGGCATTGCGTGAACCTGCTCGCCCTGCGCAGCCGCATCGATGATGAGCGGCCCTTTTCCGAGCATCTGAAGGATCGCCGCACCGCCGTGCTCGATGCCTTCGACAACCAGAAGTACACCTTCGGCACACTGCTGCGCACCCTGAACATCCCACGTGAACCGGGACGCATCCCGCTGGTACCCGTGGTGTTCAACATCGACATGAACATGGACGATGGGGTGGCCTTCGACGGGTTGCACCACCGCTTCCACAGCGATCCACGCGCCTTCGAGAACTTCGAG
>CAZLGY010000066.1:9155-14300 GCA_964559165.1 uncultured Chryseobacterium sp. | reverse complement strand
CGCCACTGGGAGCGAGCAGGGACTGGTGCTTGAATGGAGCTTCAACACAGACCTCTTCGATGCGTCCACGGTGCGCAACTGGATGGACCAGTTGCTGCTCCTGGTGCGGCGCATCATCGCAGCACCGCAGGCCAGCCTCGCCGAACTGGTGGGCGATGAACCCATCGACCAGGAGGTGGTGATGCCCTCCACGCAATGGGAAGGTCGTGCCACGGCCTACCCGCTTAGCGACGTGGGAAGCGTGTTCCGTGAGGTGGCGACAGCCCATTCGACCAATACCGCGCTGGTCCTCGGCGACCACCAGATGGACTACCGAAGTCTTGCCGAGCGCTCGGATGCCGCGGCCATGGCGCTGGTGGCGCGTGGTGTGCAGCCCGGTCAACCGATCGGCATCTGCATGGAGCGCAGCTTTGACATGGTGGTGGGCATGCTCGCCATCCTGCGCAGTGGTGGGTGCTTCGTTCCCTTCGATCCCGCGTACCCCGCCGAGCGCATCGCGTTCATGCTGGAGGATACCGGCGTGGACCTGGTGCTGGTGCAGGAACACCTGCGCGATGGGCTGCCCCCCACCGCGCGCACGGCCACCCTTGACCAGCTCGCACCGGCCACGGCGCAACTTCCCACCATCCCACCGGAGGCCCCTGCGTACATCATGTACACCAGCGGAAGCACCGGTACGCCAAAGGGTGTCGTAGTTCCCCATCGCGCCATCCTCCGCTTGGTGCGCGAACAGAACTTCCTGTCATTCGGTCCCCAGCTTACGTTCCTTCAACTCTCCAACACATCGTTCGATGCCTCCACGCTGGAGATCTGGGGTGCGCTGCTGAACGGAGGTCGTCTGGTACTGCAACCGCAGACCAGGCCCACCCTGCTGGAGATCACCGAGAGCATCCGCAAGCACAATGTCACCACCGTGTGGTTCACCGTGGGGCTCTTCAACCTGTTGGTGGATGAGCACCTCGACAAGTTGCGCGGGTTGAAACACATCCTCACCGGTGGTGATGTGCTCAGCGTTCCGCACGTGAAGAAGGCCCTTGCCGCGCTGGGTCCCGGTGTGCTCATCAATGGCTACGGCCCCACGGAGAACACCACCTTCACCTGCTGCCATCCCATCAACGACGCGGCCAGCATCAAGACCAGCGTACCCATCGGCTTCCCGCTGAACAACACCACCGTGCATGTGCTCGACGAGCAGATGCAACCCGTGGGCGTGGGCCGCAAGGGCGAGTTGTACACCGGTGGCGATGGCGTGGCCCTGGGCTATTGGAAGCGTCCCGAACTGAGCGCCGAACGCTTCATCGACGACCCCTTCAGCAGCAAGCCCGGCGCCAAGCTCTACCGCACCGGCGACCTGGTGCGCTGGCAGCCTGACGGCAGCATCGAGTTCATCGGTCGTGCTGACGGCCAGGTGAAGGTACGCGGCTTCCGGGTGGAGCTGGGCGAGATCGAGAACGCCATCGCGGAAGTGCCCGGCGTGAAGGACCGGGTGGTGGTGCTGCGGCACGATACACCGGGCGAGAAGCAGCTCGTGGCCTACCTGGTGGCCCTCTCCGCTCCTGCGCCCGAGGACCAAAGTGCACTCATCACACGTGTGCGCCTTCTATTGCGCGCGCAGCTGCCAGAATACATGGTGCCCACGGCCTTCGTGGTGCTGCCCGAACTGCCGCTGACCCCCAACGGCAAGGTGGACCGTCGCGCCCTGCCCGCACCCGAGTTCCGCCAACAGCTGATGCGCGCCGAACATGTGGCACCGCGCGACCCCGTGGAGCGTGAACTGGCCGCCATCTGGCGCACTGCCCTGAAGGTGGACAGCATCGGCATCCACGATAACTTCTTCGACCTGGGCGGCCACTCCCTCATCGGCATCCAGGTGCTCGGTCAGGTGGAGCAACACTTCCGGCGCAGCCTGCCCCTGAGCGCGTTGTTCGAGTCACCCACCATTGCGGAGTTCGCGCGGGGCCTGCAGGCGGATGGTGCCGGAAGCCGGTGGAAGAACCTTTCCCCCATCCAACCCATCGGTGACCGTGCGCCCCTCTTCTGTGTGCATGGTGACGAGGCCAACCACTTCATTCCGCGTTACCTCGGCAGCGCCCATCCCTTCTACGCTTTCTTCCACCAGGGCGAGGATGGCCGGCCCATCGAACATCAGAGCGTTGAGACCATCGCAACCCACTTCATCCACGAACTGAAGCAGGCCCGCCCCGAAGGACCATACCTGCTTTGCGGCTACAGCTTCGGCGGCATCGTGGCCTACGAGATGGCGCAACAGTTGCGCAAGGCCGGTGATGACGTACCGCTGCTGGTGGTGTTCGACACCTACGCCCCCCACCTGCACGCCGCCGCAGTGGCAAGTGACCGCAAGTTCTACGAACCCGTGAAGAACGCCGTGTACCGCAGCCTCATTGCGCGCGACCTGGCCCGCGGCAAGGTGCTGTCGCCCCGCCTGCGGCACTTCCACATCATCGACACCTACGACAGGGCCGTGATGGCCTATCGCCCCGCGCCGATGGACGGGCCGATCACCGTGTTCAAAGCCCGCGAAAGCTGGGGCGTCGAGGACATGGGCTGGAGGAAGCTCGCTCCTGATGTGGACGTGCATGTGCTGCCCGGCGACCACTACAGCATGATCAAGGAACCCTACGTGAAGGAGCTGGTGAAGGTGCTGGCGGGCTGCATGGACAAGGCCTTGCTGCGCCACGCCGTGGAGGCGGTGTGACCATGGACGGAGCGCACCAGGACCTCCACCTGTACTGCCGCGGACCGCTGCCCGCTGTGGTGGGGCAGTGGTCAGGAGGTGCGCCTTCCCACGGACATGTCCATGTACACGTGGCCACCATCGCAACGCTCCGCTCACGCACTGAGGCCTACCTGCACACGCTCGACACCGAGGAACTGGCGCGCCATGAGCACTTCCGCTTCGCGGCCGACCGCGAGCGCTTCCTGCTGGCACACGGGCTGCTGCGCGACCTGTTGGGCCGCTACCTGGGGCTGGAGCCGGCGGCGTTGCGCTTCGCACGAGGTGCGCATGGCAAGCCCTACCTGCCCGGCGTTCCGCTCCACTTCAACCTCAGCGACACGAAGGATGCCATGGCGCTGGCCGTGGCCCATGCACCGCTCGGCCTCGACCTGGAGACCATGGGCCGCACCGTGGACCACCTGGCCGTCGCCGCCCACTACTTCACCGCCGAGGAGCAGGCCGACATCGCCGATGCCACCGATGCCAAACGGCGCTTCCTGGAACTGTGGACCCGCAAGGAAGCCGTGCTGAAGGCCAGTGGTGTCGGCATCATGGACGACCTCAAGGTGTTGCGTGTGGACCTACCGTACCAAGCGATGCGCATCGCACATCCCGCCTTCCGCGCCCTGGCCGATGCCCAGTACCACGTTCACACCTGGCACCTGGGCCCCGATCACCTGCTAAGCCTGGCCACTGCGGAAGAGCCAGTAGCAGAGGCGGTGTTCAAGGAGGAGTGAGCCCTCACTCATCCCCCCAGAACCGCCCATGGAAATTGAGCAGGTAGAGGGTGGTGCTGGCGCGGGTGACGGCGGTATAGAGCCAGCGCAGGTATTCGCGGTCCAACATCTCTTCGGTGACGTAGCCCTGGTCCACGAACACCGTTGACCATTGGCCGCCCTGGGCCTTGTGCGCGGTGACCGCATAACCGTATTTCACCTGTAGGGCATTGGCGTACGGGTCTTCGCGGAGGAACTTGTAGCGCGCCGACTTGGAGGTGAGGAGCTGGCCTTCCAGCACGCGCTCGGCCAACAGGCGTTGCTGCGCCATGGGCAGGGCGGGCGCTTCGATCGCCAACACATCGAGCATCACCTTGGTCTCCAGCTCCCGCTCCTCCTGCCCGCTCCACCACACCGCCGTGATGTCGGCGAAGCGCAGTCCGTAACGCTCCTCCACGCCATGCACGCGGCGCACCTGGATCGGTTCACCATTGGCGATGAGCCCGGGGCTGCCGTTGCGCCCGGCCCAGTAGTAGTTGTTCTTCACCACCATAAGGCGGTCGCCACCACAGAGCTCCTCCTCGTAGCCATAGATGCGGGCACGCACCTGCTGGCCGTACTGGTAGGCGCGCTTGTTGCTGCGGGTGATGACGCACACCTCATCGGCCCCATCGCGGGCATAGGCCTCCTCCAGCGCATCCTGCAGGTCGTAGCCGTCCACGCGGCGCACATCGGCGAAGGGTTGGAAGTGCGGCAGGTAGAGCGGGCTGCCTGCAGGCGGCGGTGCCTCATCCGGGGTGGCCGGAGCGCTTTGGGCGAGCAGTTCACGCAGGGCGGTGGCGTTGCGCAGGATGCCCGATGCGCCCGTTTGCCGCACCACTTCGGTCATTTCTACCTGACCAGCGTTGAGGCCACGGCGCCGCAGTTCGGCCACCTCCAGCGCGGGGCTGTGCGGACTGCCCACCGGCGGCAGCTGGGCGGGATCACCGATGAGCAGGAGCTTGGTGCCAGGCGCGCTGAACACATGCTCGAAGAGGTCGCTGAGCAGGTCGCGGCGGAAGAGCGCACCATCAGCGCCACCGTCCTCGCCGATCATGGAGGCCTCGTCCACCACGAAGAGCGCGTTACTGTCCTTGTGGCCGGCCAGTCCGAAGCGCGCGTAGCCATCGTCATCGGCGGTGGCGCGGTAAATGCGGCGGTGGATGGTGCTGGCTGTGGCCTGGGCGTAGCCGCCGAGCACCTTGGCCGCGCGACCGGTGGGGGCGAGCAAGACCACGGGGCGGCGTTCGGCCGCGAGCACCCGCACCAGGGCGCCCACGAGGGTGGTCTTGCCAGTGCCCGCATACCCCTTGAGCACGAGGGTGGCCTGTGGCCGTTCGCTGTGCAGGAGGCGGTCCAGGGCCTTTGCGGCACGGCGCTGCCCGTCGGTGGGCGGATGGCCCAGGGCGGCGAGGAGACGGTCGGCGAGGGCCGGGGGTGGCATAAGGCCGGGAAGGTACGGGCCCTTCGAGAGCCTCAGGGCCCTGCCGAGAGCCTCAGGGCCCCGCCGAGAGCCTCAGGGCCCTGCCGAGAGCCTCAGGGCCCTGCCGAGAGCCTCAGGACCCTGCCGAGAGCCTCAGGACCCTGCCGAGAGCCTAAGGGCCCTGCCGAGAGCCTAAGGGCCCTGCCGAGAGCCTCAGGGCCCTTCCGAGA
>CAZLGY010000066.1:0-9055 GCA_964559165.1 uncultured Chryseobacterium sp. | reverse complement strand
AGGGCCCTGCCGAGAGCCTAAGGGCCCTGCCGAGAGCCTCAGGGCCCTTCCGAGATCATGGACCGGGCCCACTCTTCAGTCCGTTGGTGGGGCAGGATGGGCCGGAGGTGGGACCAGGGGCACCCTGTCCCGTGGGGGGTGGGACCGGTGAAGCGCCGTTTCTGTTACTTTTGGCCGCCGCACAAGGAACATCCCGATGAAGCAGCTCGCGTCCTACATCTTCCCCCTCCTCCTGACACTGCTCGGCGCCACCCTCCTGATCGTGGGTGGTATGCAAGGCCAGAACAGCTGGGTCCTCCTCGGATCGGGCATCGTGCTCATCATCGGTGTGCTATCGCTGTTGCTGCAGGCGGGCATCATCAGCCGCAAGATGGGCACCATCCTCGGCATCCTCTTCGCCCTTGGCGCCGTGGTCCTGGCCTACCGAAACTACCGGTCGGTGAAGGAGGTATTGGAGTTCACCGAACGGAAGAAGGCCAACGACAGCATCATCATCCAAGGGCTGAAGGATATCCGCACCGCACAGATCGGTTACCGACAGGCCAACGGTGTTTACACCGGCAACATGGAGGTGCTGCGTGGTTTCGTGAAGAGCGGTACCATCCCCATGGTGCGTTCCGTGGGCCAGGTGCCCGACACCCTTACGGAGATCGATGCGTTGAAGCTCGGCATCATCGTGCGTGATACGCTGCAAGCCCCCGCGTTGGACAGCCTGTTCTTGAGCGCACGAGCGCAGGCAGGCCGCACCTACCCCTTCGACGTGAACACCTTCGGCCTCTCGCCGGTGACCAAGCAGCCCTACAAACTGCAAGCAGGCAGCATCTCCAGCAGCAATCGCAACGTGCCGGTGTTCCTGGCCAAGGACCCCACGCCCATGGTGGCTGGCGATACGTTGATGGTAGGCAACATGGAGAAGCAGAGCACCGCTGGCAACTGGACCGGCGAGTAACCCCATGGACAGCGGGAGTTCCACGACCTCCCGGTACGCGCCGGAACAGGAACGCAGTCTCCATTTGAGCCTGCTCATCGGGCAGGAGTGGAGCGCATGGTCCGCCCATCATGTGGAGCACGGCACCGTGGAGGCGCTCTGCTGGGGCAGGAACGATCAGGCCCTGCGCGATGATCTGCTGCCGCGAACTCCCCTCTCGGTCTCCTTCGTATCGCTTCCTGAATGGAGCACCCTGGTGCCTGATGTTGCGCTGGTGCCTGGTTCCGAAGCACAGTACCTGAAGCTCGTGCATGGTGGCATCCCCACCGGGGCCTTGCGTGACGAACCCATCGCCACATTGGCAGCCACGTGCATCTACGTGCACGACGACCTGGCCGAACGAGCAGTGCTGCAGCGCTACCCGAACGCCCGTGCGCTACCCCTGCACGGTGTGCTGCTGCGCGCCGCCGAAGCACGCCATGCCACCTCCCCACTGATACTGGCTCATCGCAGCGCCGATCGGCTTGATGTACACGTGATGCGCGAAGGACGGTTGATGCTGAGCAACTCCTACCCCGCCCGTTCGGTCAACGACGTGCTCTACTTCACCCTGCTGGCCGCGGATGCCACAGGGCTCGATCCACAGACCGCTGAAGTGCAACTTTGCGGCACCCACATTGGCAAGGCCGACCTCGACCTGGTGCGGCGCTATTTTCCCTTCTGCATCCCCGCGTCGGGGCCTGGTTGGAGCGAACTGAAGCCCGCCACGGGTGCCGCTCCTGAACGCTGGCTCGCCGCTCTTGAGCAGTTCGCATGCGTATCGTAGGAGGCCGATTCCGCAACCGCCGCCTCGATCCGCCCAAGCAGATGGAGGCCCGGCCCACCACCGACTTTGCCAAGGAGGGGCTCTTCAACGTGCTGCAACATGGCTATGCGCTGGAGGACATCCGTGTGCTCGATCTCTTCGCCGGGACGGGGAACATCTCCCTGGAGTTCCTTTCGCGTGGTGCGGTGGAGGTAACGAGCGTGGAGCAGGACCGCACCCTGCTGGCCTTCATGCAACGCACCTCCAAGGCGCTGGAGCTGGAGCAGCCATGGCGCATCGTGAAGGGTGACGTATTCACCTTCCTCGACAGGCATCGCGGGCGTTACGACATCGTCTTCGCCGACCCTCCGTTCTTCCTGGAAGGCGTGGACCGCATACCGGGACTGGTGCGTTCGGCAGGGTTGTTGGAGGATGGCGGGGTGTTGATCCTGGAGCACTATGAACGCATCGACCTGAGCGCCCTGCCCGGCTATCAGCGAACGCGCACATACGGCACTGTGCACTTCAGCTTCTTCGGCCCGTAGCATCGGGGGCGTTGCACACCGTACCTTTCGCTCATGCCGCAGGCCATGGAACGACCGATCGCCGTTTTCCCGGGCACTTTCGACCCCATCACCGTGGGCCACGTCTCCATCGTGGAGCGCGCGCTGCCGCTCTTCGGGCGCATCGTCGTGGGTATGGGCGTGAACACCAGCAAACAGACGCTCTTTCCGGCGGAGCAACGCGCAGCCTGGATACGCGAGGCCTTTGCGGGCCACGCACAGGTGGAGGTGGTCCCCTTCGAAGGCCTCACGGTGGACCTCTGCGAACGCGTGGGTGCACGGTTCATCCTGCGTGGCCTGCGCAACAGCACCGACCATGGCTACGAGCGCAGCATCGCGCTTATGAACCGCCAGCTCACCGGTGTGGAAACGCTGTTCCTGCCCAGTGCACCGGAACACGCGCACATCAGCAGCACCATCGTGCGCGAGCTATACACCAATAAGGCCGACGTATCCGCGTTGATACCGATGCGCCTCCCTCGGCGCTGACATGTCCGTGCGCATCCTTTTGACCACCCTGCTCCTCACCTGTTCCCTGAGCGGAACGGCAGGGTCGTTCACCGTGATGGTGGAAGCATCAGGGCTGGGTGCCGATGTGGTGAGCCTCTACCACGTGAACGACCTTTGGACCCAGCGCACCACCCCCATTGCGCGGGCGCTCCTGGACGCCACAGGACGTGCCACCCTCAGCGCCGCCATCCCGGACGCCGGCACACACCGCATACAGCTGCGCGTGGGTGATGCTACCGGGGAGTTCTATCTGCGTGCGGGCGGTATGCTGCGCATCAGGGTGCTGCCACCCACCGGTGCCCGCAGCCTCAATGGCACGACCAAATTGGGCCTGGAGTTCGTTGACCTGTCGCCACTGGATGTGAACGCTCTGGTGGCCGACCTCAACGAGCGCGTGGATGCCTTCATCGCGGAGGACCTTGCCACCGACCGGGTGGCTGGCATGCAAGCGGTGGAGGTGACACGGCGCGGCGGTGGAACGCGCGACAGCACCCGGCGTCCGCCTACGCTCTTCGTGATACCCGAACTGAGCGAGCAGCGCCTCGACACCTTCGAGCTGAGGTTGCGGCGCTTCTACCGCGAGGTACAGGATCCATGGTTCGAGTCCTACCTGCACTTCAGCATGGCAGGATTGCGGCAGGGTCCACGCGCCAATGACAAGGCGATCTTCGAGCGGTACCTGAACGGTGCCGGGCTGCGCTACGACAACCCCGAGCAGTTGCGCTTCATGCGCAGCTTCTTCGCAGATCTACTGCAAGGACAGGTGGTGCGCGACCAAGGCGATACCCTCCGCCAGGCACTGGATCGCGCGGACCTCGCCGAATTGCGCCGAATGATGCAACGCAATGACTTCCTCCGCGGGAACGATCGGCTGAGCGAACTGGTGCTGCTGGACCAGTTGTACCTGCTTCACCCCGGCAAGTTGCTGGACCGGTCGGCGATCCTGCGCACCTTGGACAGCGCCGCATTGCGCTCATCCTTCAGTGAGCACCGCACCATTGCGACCAATATGCGCTGGGACCTGTGCGCCATGCGGTCCGGCGAAGCACTGCCTCCACTGCGTGTGGTGGACGAACGCGATCGACCGGTATCCATGGACAGTCTGTTGCGTGGTCCGGTATGCCTGGCTATCACCGCCACCTGGTGCACCTATTGCAGCGCGGAGATGGCCGCATTGGAGCAACTCAGGAAGGACCACGGCGATGCCGTGCGCATCATTGTCATCGCACTGGACAGCTCCGCCACGGATTTGCGCAATTACCGCATGAAGCACCCGAGGCAGGACTTCATCTGGTTGCGCGCATTGGCGGACCAGGAGCTGCGTGAACAATTGCGGCTGCGAGGCATACCCGCGTTCTACGTGCTCAATGATGCCCTGCTGGCCCGTTCACCGGCACCCCTCCCCAGCCAGGGGCTGGGCGCACTGTTCCACCGTGCAGCTGTGGAGCGCGAGCGCGATGGCGGCATCAAGGTGTGGGAGGAGCCGGCAGGCATCAGGGAACGGACGACCACTGCTCCCACGCCGCGATGACCGGCAACAACGAGGGGTAGGTCTCCGTCTTCATGACCGCCACCTCGGCAGGGGTCATCCAGCGCGCCTCGGTGATATCCTCCTCCGACTGAGGGGCAAGTGCTTCTTGTGCGGTACCCCGCATGAGGAACCAGTCGGTGCGCTTGAGGTGTTGGCGGCCCTTGCGTTCGTAAGTATGCCAGGTGGTGGGCAATGGCGCGATGATCTGCAACTGCCGAAGGCCACACTCTTCGTTCACCTCGCGCAAGGCCGCCTCCGCGATACCTTCCCCCTTGTCCACCTTGCCTTTGGGGAGGTCCCACTTGCCCAGACGTCGGATGGCGAGCAGGCGGCCCATTTCGTCCACCACGGCACCACCTGCTGCCGATACCGGCACATGGACTGCCTGGAGCATCTGCCAGAGCCGATCCGCACCCGGCCCGAAGGCGTGGACACCGGTGCGCAGGGTACCGCTGCGCATGCGGGCGAGCACTTCCGCGAGCTCCTCTGCATCATGCACGTGCACGGCATCCAACGAGCGCCCGTCGACGGGTGCCGCGCTGCCATCCGACAATACCAGGGGAAGTCCCTCGATGAAAACCTCGTACTTTCGTGGCATGCCTTCGCAGCTCGATCCGGCGCTGAAAGTCGCTGAATTCCTCCTCCAGATCAAGGCCGTCAAACTTAGCCCGAAAAAGCCCTTCACCTGGGCCAGCGGGTGGAAGAGCCCGATCTATTGCGACAACCGCAAGACACTCTCCTACCCTGCTGTCCGCACCTTCATCCGCCAGCAGTTCGTACACGTCATCAACAGCGAGTTCGGTCGTCCGGACATGATCGCCGGGGTGGCCACGGGTGGTATCGCACACGGCGCCTTGGTGGCGCATGATATGGGGCTCCCCTTCCTCTATGTGCGCAGCGATGCCAAGGGCCACGGCCTGAAGAACCAGGTGGAAGGTGACCTCACCGTGGGCCGCAGCGTGGTGGTGGTGGAAGACCTTGTGAGCACCGGAAAGAGCAGCCTGAACGCCGTGCACGCCTTGCGCGACGCGGGCTGCGAGGTGAAGGGCATGGTGAGCATCTTCACCTACGGCTTTGAGGAGGCGAAAAAGGCCTTCGCGACCGAGAAGGTGACCCTCCACGCCCTTACCAACTACAGCCTCCTGCTCGACCAGGCACTGCGGAGCGACTATATCACCGAAAAGGACCTGCTGTCGCTCAATGAGTGGCGCAAGGATCCCGCCGGGTGGGATGTGGTGAGCGCGTAAGCGCACGGAAGTGCGGACGGACCGGCAACAGCCTAAGAACATGACAACGATCGAAAGCAAGCACGTGGAGATCGGCAAGGATGCACAGACCTTGTACGACTTCCTGCAGGACATGAACAATTTCCAGCAGCTATTGCCGCAGGACCGCATCAGCGACTGGAAAAGCGATGGACGTTCCTGCTCCTTCAAGGTACAGGGAGCGGCCACCATCGGATTGGAACTGGACGGTGGCACACCACCGCATCACCTGCGGTTGAAAGCCACGGACCGCAGTCCCTTCCCCTTCACTCTGAACGTACACCTGAAGGAAGGCCCCAACGGTACTGAAGCCTGGCAGCAGTTCGAGGGTGATATCAACCCCTTCGTCAGGATGATGGTGGAGAAGCCCTTGAAGAACCTCTTCGACCACATCGCCGACCGGGTGAAGGCGATCCACGGGTGATCCGATGCAACCGGCCTTTGCAGGGCCACAGCAGCACCGATGGCTTCACGCCGCAAGCGTACCGATGACGATGCCAAGCCAGCGAAGCTGACCAGGGCGGCCCTGCGCAAGTTCGCGCGGGTGTTCCGCTACCTGCGCGGGCAACAGGCCCTGTTCGCGTTCGGCATGGGTTGCCTGTTGCTCACCAGCCTGCTCAGTGCCGCCTTCCCATGGCTTATCGGTCGCCTGATCGATGCGCGCACCCCCACCACGTTCTGGGATGCGCCACTGGACGACCCCGGCAACGTACACTCCATCCTGAAGCTGCTGTTGCTGGTGTTCGCTGCGCAGGCCTTCTTCGGGTTCTGGCGCATCTGGTCCTTCGGATCTGTCACAGAGAACGCGCTCAGCCAGCTCCGGCGCGACACCTATGCGCATCTGCTACGCCTGCCGATGAACTTCTTCGCCGCCCGTCGTGTGGGCGAGCTCAACAGCCGCATAAGTGCGGACGTGGCGCTCCTCCAGGATGCCTTCACCACCGTGCTCGCCGAGTTACTCCGCCAATTCGTGGTGATCGGCGTGAGCATTGCGGCGCTCACCTACATCAACCCGCAGCTCATGCTGACCATGCTGGCCACCCTGCCGGTGGTGATGTTGGTGGCGGTCTTCTTCGGCCGTTACATCCAACGGCTCAGCAAACAGGTTCAGGACCGCATCGCCGAGAGCAACGTCATTGTGGATGAGACGCTGCAGGGCATCCAGAACGTGAAGGCCTTCGGCAACGAACCCTTCGAGACCGAACGCTACGGACGCAGTGTGCTCGGCGCACGGGCGTTGGCGTTGCTGAGCGTGCGCTGGCGGGGGGCCTTCGTCAGCTTCATCATCTTCTGCATGTTCGGTGTGGTGGTGTTCGTGGTATATCGTGCAGCAGTACTGAAGGAACAGGGCTTGATGAGCGTGGGCGACATCACCTCGTTCGTGGCCTTCAGCATCATGATCGGTGCCAGCATCGCCGGCATTCCGGAGCAGGTGACGGCCCTGCTGAAGGCAGTGGGTGCCACCGAGCGCCTGATGGACCTGCATGATGAGGTGGCGGAACCGCTGGAGGGTGGCAAGGCGCCACTGGAGCTCCAAGGGCGCATCGACTTCGACACGGTGGCATTCCACTACGCAAGCCGACCGGATGTACCGGTGCTCCGGGGGGTCAGCTTCCATGCAGAACCGGGACAGCGCATCGCCTTGGTGGGGCCCAGCGGTGCGGGCAAAAGCACCATTGCAGCACTGCTGTTGCGCTTTTATGATCCAACCAGCGGCCAGGTGCGTATCGACGGGCGACCGGCCGCTGAAGTGCCGCTGGCCTCGCTGCGCGACCACATGGCCATCGTCCCGCAGGAAGTGCTGCTCTTCGGAGGCAGCATCAGGGAGAACATCGCCTACGGCAGACCCGGCGCCACCGGGGCCGAGGTGGAAGAGGCGGCACGCCAGGCCAATGCGCTGGACTTCATACGCAGTTTCCCCGATGGCATGGACACCGTGGTGGGCGAACGTGGCATCCAGTTGAGCGGAGGGCAACGACAGCGTATCGCCATTGCCCGTGCAGTGCTCAAGGATCCGGCGATCCTCATCCTCGACGAGGCCACCAGCGCACTGGATAGCGAGAGCGAGCGCCTGGTGCAGGAAGCCCTTGAGAAGCTGATGAAAGGCCGCACGAGCATCGTCATCGCGCACCGCCTAAGCACCATCCGTGATGCCGATGGGATCCTGGTGCTTGATAAGGGCGTGGTGGCCGAAAGCGGCACACATGACGAGCTCATGGCGCTGGAGAACGGGCTCTATCGGAGCTTGAGCCGGTTGCAGGCAGGAGGATGAGCATCCGGCATTGGAGCCTCAACCGTTCCGGGGGGCGTCGTTACAAGAGCACCTCCACGACCTTCTTCGTGGCGAAGAACTCCTGTGGGAAGTACTTCGACAACCCGTACACCCGCAACTGGTCACGCACCGGCAGGATCTCGTCCGCCAGTTCGCCACCCTTCAGATAGTACATCCGGCCCTGTCCCCTGGCGACCAGGTGCCGCGTGTCGCGGATGAACTCAGGAAGTGAGGTGACGGCGCGGCTGACAATAACATCATAGCGCAGCTTGTGGTCCATGCTGCGCACCTGTTCAGCGGTGCAATTAGTGATGCCAAGCCCATCCACCACACCTTTCACTGCCGTGATCTTCTTGCCGATGCCATCGATGCCGTGGAAGGTGCACCCGGGGAAGAGGATCGCCAGCGGCACAAGGGGGAAGCCGCCACCAGTTCCGACATCCACGATACGGGTGCCAGGCTTGAACCGGGCCACCTTGGCGATGCCCAACGAATGAAGGATGTGCCGCTCGTAAAGATTGTCCATGTCCTTCCGCGAGATCAGGTTGATGCGCTCGTTCCACTCCGGATAGAGTACACCCAACCGCTCGAACTGCGCTCGCTGCCCGGAGGTGAGTTCGGGGAAGTGCTGGAGAAGAAGCTCAACCATCAGACCGTCAGATGATCGGACGAACCATGCGGTTGAGGACACTTCCGGTCCGCATCACCGCGTAAACTTCGCGTGCATGGCACTGCGTGGCAAGACCGATACAATGCCACCATGATGGCCCTGTCAATTGCGGTGAACGACCTTTCATCCGCGTATCCGGGCCGGGCTTGCCTTCCATTATCTGAACGACCGATGCTGATCAGATCTGGTCCTTTCGCGACTCCATGAGGTTGAGGAGGAAATCGCGCGCCCGGAAAAGTTGCGCCTTGACGGTACCGAGGGGAAGATCCAGCTCCTCGGCGATCTCCTCGTAGCTGTACTCCTTGTAGTAGCGAAGTTCCACCAGCGTCCTGTAACGCGGCTTCAACTTATCCACAACTTCGCGCATAATGGCGTTCTTCTGCTCCCTGATGGCGATGTCCTCCGGATCAAGGCCATCACTGCGCAGCTCGATCGTCATCTCGTCCCCGTCATCGGTACCGATGGGGCTGTCGATGGAGAAGGTCTTCTTCTTCTGCTTGCGGATCCAGTC
>CAZLGY010000065.1:15477-16452 GCA_964559165.1 uncultured Chryseobacterium sp. | reverse complement strand
TCTGGTCGGCGACCTTGTCGGGGTGGCCTTCGCTGACGGATTCGGAGGTGAAGAGATAGGGCATCGGTTTGGTCTTGGCAGGGTGCAAAGGAAAACTATCCCGGCCAAGTGCGCGACATCCGTCGCCGGACACGGGTTCAGCGGCCGGTCAATTCCTTGAACACCTCCTCCAGCCCGCGCTCGCTGCGCTGCATGCCCAGTACTTGCAATCCCTGTTCCACGGCGAACTGGAAGACCGCAGGGCGGATGTCACGGTCCAGCTCATGGGCAACGATCCAGCGCCTGTCATCCAATGGCCTCACATGCACCACACCGTCCACGCGGCCCAGCAGGTCCGCAGACACGGCACGATCGAACTCCACCTCGAGCATCGCGCGGTCACTGGTTCGCCCGCGCAGTGTGGTCGCCTTGTCATCCGCCACGATCCGACCCTGGTCGATGATGATCACCCGGTCGCAGATGGCCTCCACCTCCTGCATGATGTGGGTGCTCAACAACACCGTCCGGGACCGCCCGATGTTGCGGATCAGGTCGCGCACCTCCACCAGCTGGTTGGGGTCAAGACCGCTGGTGGGTTCGTCCAGGATGAGCACCTGGGGATCGTGGATCATGGCCTGCGCAAGTCCCACGCGTTGCCGGTAGCCCTTGCTCAATTGGCCGATCCGCTTGTGCTGCTCTCGGCCCAGACCCACGCGGTCGATCATCTCCTTCACCCGAACGGCGCTGTTGCGAAGGCCGTGGATGCCGGCCATCAGGCCCAGGTACTCCTTCACATAAAGCTCCTGGTAGAGCGGATTATGCTCGGGCAGGTAGCCCACCTGCCTGCGCACGGCGAGACTGTCGCGCCCGGTGTCGTGGCCGCAAACCTCCGCCCTGCCCGAGCTGGGTGGCAGGTAGCAGGTCAGGATCTTCATCATGGTGCTCTTCCCAGCACCGTTGGGCCCCAGGAAGCCTACCACCTCGCCGCTTCCCACA
>CAZLGY010000065.1:0-15467 GCA_964559165.1 uncultured Chryseobacterium sp. | reverse complement strand
ACCTCGTCCAACGCCTTCTGGCTTCCGTACAGTTTGGTGACCCGTTCTACGTGGATGGACATGGTGTATGATGACTTCGGCCCACGAAGGTAGAACGACGTTCCACTAACGACCTTTGTACATCGGCCGCAACGCTGCCGGAGGCACAACATGCAGAAAGGGATCGTGATGCGCAGCACCGGCAGTCGCTACCTCGTGCGGGGAGACGATGGCAGCCTTCACCATTGTGTGGCGCGTGGCAACCTGCGCATCAAGGGCTGGAAAAGCACCAATCCGGTGGCCGTTGGCGATCGGGTGGACCTCGAACCGCAGCGATCCGAGGAGGAGGTGGGTTCCATCGTGGGCCTTGATGACCGGCGCAACTACATCGTGCGACGCAGTGTGAACCTCAGTCACCACAAGCACGTCATCGCCGCCAACCTGGACCAGGCCCTGCTTCTGGTGACGGTGGCGCGGCCCCGCACCTCCTTCGGGTTCATTGACCGGTTCCTGGTCACCGCCGAGACCTACCAGGTCCCGGTGGTCATGGTGTTCAACAAGATCGATGACCTCAGCGAGGAGGAGATGGACCTCATGGCCGAATACCAGGACGTTTACGAGGCCGCCGGCTATCGCACCGTGCTGTGCTCCGCGTTGAAGGGGGTGGGGGTGGAGGAGGTCAGGGCCCTGCTTCGCGGCCGTGTGTCGCTGGTATCGGGCCATAGCGGCGTGGGTAAGAGCACGTTGATCAATGCGATCGACCCCACATTGGACCTGTGGACCCTCGAGATCAGTGAGTCCAGCGGCAAGGGGCAGCATACCACCACCCACGCCGAGATGTTCGAGCTGGACCTTGGAGGCCCGGCACCGAGCTTCATCATCGATACACCCGGCATCAAGGGCTTCGGGCTGGTGGACCTGGGGGAGGAGCACATCGGTGATCAGTTCCCTGAGATGTTCCGGCTCAAGGGTGCCTGCCGTTTCAACAACTGCCTCCACAAGGGCGAACCCGGTTGCGCGGTGCGCGCCGCCGTGGAGTCGGGGGAGCTGGCCGCGAGCAGGTACAACAGCTACCTCGATATCTTGGACGGCATCGATGATGATGGCCCCTATCGCACCGACGACCATTGACCACCGATCATGAACCATCCGCCTCCTCTTTACGCGCTCCTGCTTGTGGTGGCATGCCGCAGTGTGCAACCGGCACCGCCCCCCGCGGCGGTCGCCGCACCTCCCGCCCCGCCCACTGCCATGGAGCGGCTTTCCCAGCAGGGCAGCGATGCGGTCCTCTGGCAGCATGCTTCGGCCGAGTACTACCGCATCGCCCTCCAGACGTATGAACTTGCCCGCATGAAACTGGCAGCGAACCTTGGTTCGCGCGATCCGCGACCCCGGGCGGTGGTCGTGGATATCGATGAGACGGTGCTCGACAACAGTCCCTATCAGGTCGCCGCCATCCGCGATGGTCGCACCTTCGAGCAGGCCACCTGGAAGGATTGGACCGACAAGGCCTCCGCCCGTCCCACCCCGGGGGCGTTGCCCTTCCTGCGCCATGCGATGGAGCAGGGGTGTGAGGTCTTCTACATCACCAACCGGGACATCCGTGAACAGGCCGCCACCTTGAAGAACCTGCAGGACCTGGGATTTCCCTTCGCCGATGAGTCCCACCTCTTGCTGATGGATGGCAGCAGCGACAAGACCGAACGGAGGGCCCGGGTCGCCGGTACGCACCGCATCGTGCTGCTGGTGGGCGATCAGCTGCGCGATTTCCACGAGGGGTTCAAGGACCGCAGCACCGACGACGGCCGTCCCATGGTGGATGCCATGGCCGATACGCTCTCCCGCTACTTCATCCTGCTGCCCAATCCCATGTATGGCACCTACCGCGATGCGGTGCAAGGCCGGGGCACGGACGAGGAGAAGCTGGAACGGATGCGTGCGCGGATGCAACGGAGCGCCTACTGAGATGAGGGTCCTGGTCCAACGGGTAGCGAGCGCGCAGGTCACCATTGATGGGCAGGTGCATGGGCGGATCGGCAGGGGGCTGCTCGTACTGCTGGGGGTCGGCAAAGGCGATACATCCGATGACCTGGAGTGGCTGTGCGGCAAGGTGGTGCGCCTGCGGGTCTTCCCCGATGCGGAGGGGGTGATGAACCTTGATGTGCGGGAAATTCACGGGGACATCCTGCTCGTCAGCCAGTTCACCCTGCATGCCAGCACGGTGAAGGGCAATCGGCCCAGTTATATGCAGGCGGCCGGTCCCGGTGAGGCCCTGCCGTTGTACCTCCGCGCGAAGACCCTGTTCGGGGCGCTCCTTGGCAGGCCTGTGGCCACGGGCGAGTTCGGTGCCGATATGCAGGTGGCGCTCGTGAACGATGGTCCCGTCACCATCATGATCGACAGCCGCGCGCGGGAATAGCGTGCCTACTGTTTCACGAAGCGCGCAGTGCCCAACACCTCGCCGCCGGGGGCGATGAGCTCAAGGAGGTAGCTACCCCCGTCCAGCCGTGTCAATGGCAATTCCAACACGTTGGCCCCGGCCACGCCCGCAACGGTCGCACTTGCCAGCTGCCGTCCGCTCATGTCGCGGATGCGCCATTCCACGGGGCCTGCATGGCCCAGGTTGAACAGGGAGGTGATGCGATCATCGGCCGGGTTGGGCACCACGTCCACCAGGGCGGTCGTTCGGTCCATGCGCGCTGTGACCTGGTGCGAGGTGGAACGACCACCGTCCACGTCTATGGTGCGCAGGCGGTAGTAGTTGACCCCCGGCAGCGGGGAAGCGTCCACGAAGCGATAGTCGATCGCCTGGAGCGAATTGCCTGCAGCGGTGGTTCGGCCGATCGTGACGAAATGAACGCCATCCGAGGAGCGCTCGACATCGTGCGCCACAGTACCCGATTCCGCAGTGGTCGTCCAATCCACCAGGACCTTGTTGCCGTCGGTGGTCGCGCTCAAGGACAGGAGTTCCATGGGCAACACCGTACAGTCAAGCGACGCCCCGCCCTGCAGGTTCCACGCAAGGCTGAAGGAAAGACCGCTCAGTGAGAAGTTGCTGATGTACATGAGGTACACCTGTCCCTGGACCACGTCGATGTAGCGCACCCACTTGTCCCCCGAGGGATCCTCCGTGACGTCGTTGGCAACGAAGTTCATGCCGGTTTCACCCGGCGGTGCGGCAAAGGAGCAACGAAGGGGGGTGTTCAATGGGGGGCAGATGTTGCCCGGGGTGCTGCCCGGTGGGAAGGGCCCCCACAGCGCGAAATCATAGTCGTCCGTGGGGTCCGTTGGGTTGAGGTTGAAGCCGATCTGGCCGCTTTCGGCGATGGTGAAGTTGTACCACGTTCCCTGCCGTTCCAAGGCACCCAGACAACCGGCCGTAAAGAGCGTGAGGTCGGCCACGGAGCCGGTGTTGTTGGTGTTGTTGTTGAAGCTCTGTCCGCTGCAGATGGTGATGGAGCCCACACAGTCCTCGGGCGGAGCAGGGGGCGGCTGGCAGGTGACGGTGTTGGACCATGCGATCCCTGCGGCAGGCGGAGAACCTGAGGCGAAGAGCAGTCCTCCGTTGAGGGTGATGGTGTAGGAGTTCTCCAATTGGAACCCCCCCGACGCATTGTACTGGATCACCACCACATTTCCCACGCCCACCGGAATGTACACGGTATTGGTGGAGCCGGTCACGGTGTGCCACGTGAACGCGCCACCGTTCACGCTGACGCCCACGGCCGATGTGCCCCACCCGTCACCGAAGCTGTCATTGAGCGTGAGGGTGTACAGGCAGCCTCCCGGCGGTGGTACTGGTGGGGCGCTGATGGAGAAGGTCCCCGGACAGGGACTTGGAGGTGCGGGCCACGTATCGAACATCACCCAGTACTGGACCCCGGCTGACATGTTCACTGTAAGCGATTGGGAGGCCCCGGTCCCGCTCACCGACCCGACGCAGGTCCCACCCGCTGCCGGACAGGATGCCGTGTAGACCCAGATGGAACTGTAGGTCTGGCCGTTGTAGGTGATGGTATGCGGGCCACTGGTCGTCGGTGTCACCGTGTAGAGGGCCTCGTTGCCGCCCAGGTACAGTGTGTTCCCAGCGCCGCAAAGGTTCGCCACGTTGGCCGCCGTGATGAGGTTCGCGGCATGGCAGGCCACCGCCTGGTTGGTCACCGGCAGGGTGGGGATGTTCACCGCGGCACAGGCCGATGCGGCCGTGGTCACACAGATGGTGAAGGTGCCTGACGTGGCGCCATAGGGATACACACGGACCCGGTAGGTGACACCTGCGGTGAGCCCGTTCAGCGTCAAGGTCTCTGCGCCACCACCGGCAGTGGCGTCCACGCATGAAATGAGCGTTCCCGGGCAGGCACCGGAGTAGGCCGCCACCACGGCATCGAAGGTCCCCGCGCCCTGGACGTTCACGGCATGGGTGGTGGCCGTTGCGGTGAAGCTGTACCACACCTCGTTCGCGGTGGCACTGGTGGCACCGCTGCAGAGGGTGGGCGGCAGTTGCTGCGTGGCCCCGGCGGTACTGCCCGCAGTGGGGGTGCAGGTGGCACCAGGTACAAGGGCAGTGGCCGTGGCGCAGTTGTCGTTGGCAGGTGCCGATGCGGCCGTGGTCACACAGATGGTGAAGGTGCCTGACGTGGCGCCATAGGGATACACACGGACCCGGTAGGTGACACCTGCGGTGAGCCCGTTCAGCGTCAAGGTCTCTGCGCCACCACCGGCAGTGGCGTCCACGCATGAAATGAGCGTTCCCGGGCAGGCACCGGAGTAGGCCGCCACCACGGCATCGAAGGTCCCCGCGCCCTGGACGTTCACGGCATGGGTGGTGGCCGTTGCGGTGAAGCTGTACCACACCTCGTTCGCGGTGGCACTGGTGGCACCGCTGCAGAGGGTGGGCGGCAGTTGCTGCGTGGCCCCGGCGGTACTGCCCGCAGTGGGGGTGCAGGTGGCACCAGGTACAAGGGCAGTGGCCGTGGCGCAGTTGTCGTTGGCAGGTGCCGATGCCGGCCCGTAGGCGCAAATGCTGAAGGTGCCGGTGCCTCCTCCAAACCGCCAGAACCGGACGTACACGGTGCTCCCCGGGGTGAGGCTGGTGGCGGTGATAAGCGACATCAGGCCGTTCCCACTATCGTCGTCATCACAGTCCACCTGGGTGAAGGTCCCGCTGCATGACGGTGCCGTATACAGGGCCATGCCGCTGTCCGTAATGGTGCCCGTGTTGGAGTCGATGGTCACCTGGCCGCTCGCCGGGACCACCAGCCTGAACCATACATCGGCACCGCCATAGCTGGCGCACGTTGGCGCAGGCACGCCTGTGGTCGCGGTGGCGGCGGTATTGTTGGTCGCGGTGAAGGTGCAACTGGCATTCACGGTGAGCAGGGTCGCACCGCAGGGGTTGTCGTTGGCGGGCTGGGCCAGCACGGGCGCGCCTGCCAGCACACAGGCCGCGATGCAGAGCCATCGGTACACGAAGGGCGTGGGCATGTTCATGGCCGCGTGGTGTTGGCTGTTATTCCGCACCCACGGGTACGGCATCCGCTTCAGGGTGTTCATTGAGCACACGTACCTCACCGATCCCGGCGGTGCTGAACAAGTGTAGCAGCGTGGTCACAGCAAGGTGGGTGCGCACCTTGAAACGATCGTTGTCCGTGGAGATACGGGCATTTTCATCGACCTGTACGACAGCGGTGATCAGGCGCTTCTCAGCGCCCTGTGGCAGGCCGTTCACAGCTACGAACCGATGGATGCGCTGCTCCTGGGCTTGAAGGCCGGTGGCGAGGAACAGTGCTGAGAGCAGGAGTAGGAGTTGTTGCATACGTCGTGGCCAGGGGGCTTTCCCGCACACCACCTAACACCACACCCTGCGGTACAAGGATAACGAATTGCCTTGATCCCGCCAACCGGTGCCAACTGGTGCCGTGACGCGCTATTCCACCACCAGGCGGACACGCTCCGGCACAGGGCCGGAAGGCCATGCCACTTCCAGGATGTAGCATCCGGGCACCGCATCGGGCAGGGTGAGGCCGCCGTCTTCCAACAGATGCGCCACCTGCCTGCCGCTCATGTCCAGCACACGCACCACACCACCGGCATGGCCCTGCAGCGAGAACGTCCCCTCACTGGGATTGGGGAAGGCTCCCAACGCAGGAATGTCGAGGTGAACAGTACGGATCTCGGAGTAGCCCACCTGGCCATCCAGGTCGTTCTGGCGGATGCGGTAATAGATCGTGCCGCGCGGTGGTGCCTGGTCGATCAACCTGTAGGTGTTCGTGTGGTTGCTGGTACCCTGTCCCGGCAGCGCCCCCAACTCCTTCCAGCTCGAGCGGTCCGTGGAGCGCTCCAGCGTGAAGGTGGCACTGTTCATTTCAGCAGCGGTGCTCCACTGGCATTCCACGCGCCGTGCGACCGGGTCCGGAAGTGCATCGAAACCGAGCCAGCGCACAGGCAGCTGGATGGGGTCGCAGAAATAGAGCGTGGCATCCAGGATCTGGGCGCCCGGGGTGCACGTGCAACCGAACTCCTCGTAGGGCGAGGTGTCCAGGGTGATGGTCAGCGTGCTGAGGTTGGTTCCAAGGCTTGCGGGGAGTGCGCTCACGGGCACCGAGACCGATGTGCTACCGACCGGGAATGTCACCTGAATGGGTACCGGTGGCGAGAACGTGGCGCTTCCGGCCTGGGTGACCAGGTACGTGAGGGTCAGCGCTTGGGTGAGGGGTTGGTCGATGGTGAACACAAATGCGCCCTCGGTGGCACAGTTCACTGGTGAACTAGCCGCACCATCCGTGTCGGTTTCGATCGCCAGGTCCACGCCCGCCGAGAAGCTCTGTGCCTTGAGGAACACCGCCGAATCGTAGCTGGTATCGCCTGCGTCGGCCACCGCGATGGTGATGGTGTAGGCCTGGCATGGCACCGTGGCAATGGTGACCGTGAGCGGCACGGTGAACCCATCGTACTGGTTGTGGGTGCCACCTACGTTATTGACATAGAGGCCCGGGTAGGCAAGCGATGTGCAGCCTGCAGCTGTGCCCGATGTGCCGATCACCCCCGGGTTCACGGTGTTGATGGCGACCGGCAGCGTGCTTCCCGGGATCACGGCCACATTGGTGTTGGCGGCGTAACCGGGGCCTGAGATGAAGAAGCCGAACACATCGTTGAAGGTGGAGCACACGAATTCCGGGTATTCGTCCGAAGCGAAGACGTACGTGAAGGTGACCTCATCCGTTTCCGGCACGAAGGTGAACTGGAACACGGCCGCATCATCGGTGGGCTGCCCCGCAAGGGAGGTAAGCAGGGCGTTGCCGCCCGAGATGTTCGAGGTGCTGATGCTGCCGGAGTTGTTGGGCCCAAGGGCTGCGGTGGCTGCGCCGGTGGTGATGATGATGCCGTCCTGGATGCCGATCGCCCAGCCATTGCTGAAGGTGCCAACGGCCGTGGTGGCTCCGGTGAAGGTCACGTTGGAGGCGGACAGGCACTCACCCAGGAACCGTTCGGAGATGAGTTGTACAGGGGTCAGGTTCTGTTGGATCTGGATGCCCCCCGTCCCCGTGCCCAGGCAGGTGGGGCATACCAAGGTGGTGATGCAGCAGGTGACGTCCGTGCCGCAGGCATCATTCGTGTTCCAATGCACGTAATAGGTGCCCCCCACGAGCGGCGTGAACGAAAGCGGCGAATTACCGGAAGCCACCAGCGGACCTCCCGGGGTGGTTGAACGAATGGTCACGAAACCGCCGCATGAACTACCGAAGATGTACGTCTCTCCTGCCAGCATGCCCGTGATGGTACTGTACTCGGTCTGGTAGTTGCAGTTGCTGATGGTGACAGGCGTTGCGTTGTTCGGTGCAGCCGCCGTACCGAAGGGAATGCTGTTCACGCAACCGCTCGCGGTACAGTTCGTGCAGGTCATGGTGGTGATGCAGCAGGTGGAGGCCGTCCCGCACGCTGCATTGGTGTTCCAATGCACGTAGAACGTGCCGGATGAGGGAGCGACGAATGTGAGCGGAGCATTGCCCATGGCGGCGACCGGTCCGTTGAAGGTGCCCTGGCGCACGGTGATGTAACCACCGCAGCTGCTGCCGATGCTGTAGGAAGTTCCCGCCACCACACCATTGATGGTGCTGTACTCGGTCTGGAAACTGCATCCATCTATCGTGATCGGCGTGTTGGACGTGGGGGCCAGCACCGTGGCGTAAAGGATCGAGTTCACGCAACCAACAGGTCCCGAGCACGAGGTGCAGGCGATGGTGGTATTGCAGCAGATGGAAGCCGTTCCGCAGGCGGCGTTCGTGTTGTAATGGACGAAATAGGTGCCGGCTGCAGGCGCCGCGAACGTCAACGGAGAGGCTCCCTGCGCCACCACAGGCCCGTTGAAGGTGTTCTGGCGCACGGTGATGTAGCCGCCGCATGCGCCTGCCGAGACCTGGTACGTACTGCCCGCCACCACGCTGGTGATGGTGCTGTATTCCCCTTGGAAGTTACAGGCGCTGATCGTGGTCGGCGTGCTCGTGGTGGGGGCGACGATCGAACCATAGAGCGTTGTGTTCGTGCAGCCTCCGCCCCCGCCGCCCCCGCATGAAGTGCAGGAAATGGCGGTGGTGCAGCAGGTGGATGCCGTCCCGCATGCCGCGCTCGTGTTGTAGTGTATGTAGTAGGTCCCCGCTACTGTGGCGGTAAAGGTCAACGGTGCATTGCCCTGTGCCACGATGACACCCCCCGGTGTGGTGTGGCGCACCGTTACATAGCCGCCACAGGTGCTGGTGACCTGGTAGGATGCCCCAGCGACGACCCCGGTGATGGTGTTGTATTCGCTTTGATAGGTGCAGGTGTTGATGGTGGCGGCCGTGTTCGTTGTCGGAGCCGCGATGGAGCCGAAGGCCGTCAGGTTGATACAGCCGCCACCGCCGCCGCCACCGCCGCAGGACGTGCAGGTGATCGCCGTGGTGCAACAGGTGGACGCCGTGCCACATGCTGCGTTGGTCGTGTAATGGATGTAGTACGTGCCTGCTGCGGGTGCCGTGAAGCTCAATGGGGCATTGCCCTGCGCCGCGATGACTCCACCCGGTGTGGTTCGTCTCACCGTGATGTAACCGCCACAGGAACTTGTGATCTGGTAGGTGGCGCCGGCCACCACGCCATTGATGGTGTTGTACTCGTTCTGGAACGTGCAGGTGCTGATCGTCACAGCCACTCCCGTGGTGGGAGCGGCTACGGTCCCGAAGGCCGTGGGATTGATGCAGGGCGTTGCGATGTTCGCGTGCAGCAGGAGCGCACCCAGTATCAGGGGGCGAAGCATGCGGGTGATACCGTGCCGGTGCTGCATGTGTTCGATCGGTTCAGCGGTGAGGATGGGGGCGGGGACCATCGTTGCAGGTGGCCGGGTCCATGGGCCCGAACTCCTCATCCGGGCTCAGTGTGCGCAGACAGCGGATCCGCAACCCTTTTGCCCCGAGCATGGAGTTAAGACCCGCAGTGGTAAGACCATGGCCATTCTTGGCCTGGATCATCAGGGTGTGGGAGTTCGGGTCCACACGCACCATGCCCACCAACGGCAGGCTGCCGATCACCTGCCTGACGGCGACCATGTGTTCAGGCACCGAGATGCCATCCACGAGCCCCTGTAGCCGGACGAGGTCCTGGGTGAACGCGGAAGCACCGCACAGCAAGCCTGCGATGAGGGCCACGGAACGCGGCCAACGTATCAGTCGCATGGGCATGCACAAACCACTGTTCATACTTTGCACACTTAAAGATGATCAAACCTAAAAATATTTCCCCAATGATCGGACGGAACGATGCGCAAGGGTTGCCTGCACCCGGGCAGCCGACCTCTGATTCGGCCGGACCCACACCGGTCGGGCCGTTGTCCGAACTCAGTGCCGAGGTGGATGCATGGATCCGGCAGGTCGGCGTGCGCTACTTCTCGCCCCTTACCAACATGGCCATCCTGAGCGAGGAGGTCGGAGAGGTGGCACGCATCATGGCCCGTCGCTACGGCGAGCAGCGGGAAAAGGAGAGCGACAGGGACAGGGACCTCGGAGAAGAACTGAGCGACGTTCTGTTCGTGGTGTTCTGCCTTGCCAACCAGACCGGCACCGACCTGCAGCAGGCTTGGAAGGAGCGGATGCGAGCGAAGACCGCCCGTGACAGTGACCGGTTCTCCGGGTTGGAAAAGGGCTGAACCACGGTCATCGCGGCCAGCGGTAAGTGCATCCGAGGGTTGAAGGATGTGCCGCGTCAGCCCTCCCTGCGGGACAGCGCCGCCAGGATGGGAGGCAGCGTGCGGTCCGTGGCACCTGCCATGCTCTGCACGTACCGGGCAGCCGCCATTCCAGCCAGCAGGCGCTCCTGCGGCCGTTCCATCCACGTTGACAGGGTCCGCATGAGCTCATCTGCAGTGCGCACCTCCACGGCTGCACCGGCATCGATCAGGCTTTGGACCTCCGGGAACTTGCCGTGCCGCGGACCGACGATCACCGGCCGGCCCCAGGCCGCAGCCTCCAGAACACTGTGAATGCCACTTCCAAAGCCGCCGCCAACGTAGGCCATGTCCGCATGGTGGTAGGCGCGCGACAATAGTCCCATCACGTCCATCACAAGGGTGCGTGCGAACAGGGGGTCGTCATCGTTCGGCCCGCCTGCAGGCCTCGTCCCGTGCTCCATGCATTCCGCCAGCTCGGTCCAACGGGCGACCGGTCCGGGCATGTTCTGCATGCTTTCCCGCACGTGTCCTTCCGTAGGTTCATGGGGCACCAGCAACAGGCGTGGAGGGTTCGGAAGGCCCTTCAAGGCGGCGGCCAGCAGGGCCTCGTCCTCCGGCCAGGTGCTGCCAGCGATGAGCACGGGTGCATCGTAGGCGCGGTGGAAGGCATGGGCGAGTGGCAGGCTGCCGCCTTCATCAGCGATGCGTCGCACACGATCGAAGCGGGTGTCGCCTGCACGGGACGCACGCTTCACATCAATGCTCTCCAGCAGGCGGAGCGATGCCTCGTCCTGGACGAAGATGCGATGGAACCCGCGCAGCACCCTGCGCAGGGGACCTCCATACCAGCGGAAGAACAGCTGGTCCCTTCGAAAGGTGGCGCTCAGCAGGAAGGTCGGTACCCCCGCTTGCTGCAGCGCCGCAAGGTGGTGGAGCCAGAACTCATAACGCACCCACAGTGCGGCGCGTGGTCGTAACAGGGAGCATATCCGTCGTGCGTTGCCGGGCGTATCGAAGGGCAGGTACTCCACGTGGGTTGCCAGGGGATGTCCTCTGTGTGCTTCGTATCCGCTGGGGCTGTAGAACGTCAGCAGAACGGGTACGGTGGGGAACTGCTGCTTGATGCCCTCCAGCACCGGTGCCCCCTGCTCGAATTCGCCAACGCTTGCACAATGCATCCAGACGCACCCCTGCAGCTGGTCGCGTTCTTTTTCCAACCGACGCCACAGCTCCTTGCGGCCTGCAATGGCAGCCTTCGCCTTGGGGTGGAAGGGTGCGGCAAGATGCAGTCCCATCACCCAGACGAACGTGCCGAGATGGGTCAGCAGCGCGGTGGGGTCGAGACGTGCGATCCGATCCATTCCTCAGTAAAGGAAGTAGCGTTCATCCTCACTGCGGTCGATCGGCAGGGTCCATCCGATCCGGAGGCCGGTGAGCAGGTCCAGACGTCCGGTGCGGTTGTACGTTTCCGTATCGAAGTTGAAGGCGCGCAGCGGTTGGGTGAAACCGGCCACCAGCTCCAACGCTACGTGGAAGTTGGCCCTGCGCCGGGGCCCCAGGTACTGATAGCCGATCTGGAACAAGGCTGCAGGCCCTGCGGTGAGCCTGTCGTAGCCCCGCAGATAGTCATCCTCCAATTGGGGCACCACGTTCTTCTGCGTCTGCACCCGCACCTTGTGCCGGAGGTAGCCGGCTCCCGCTTCGGTGGTGATCCCGCTGCGGCCCTTGCTGCGTGCGGTGGGGAACATCCTGCCGAAGGTGATGAACGCGTTCCATCCCCGTTGGAACAGGAACACATCGGCCATGGCACCGTCCTGGTCCACCACCTGGCCCGCACTGTTGATCACGTTGGCGATGATCCCCGGTTCGGTCACCTTGTTGCCGAACAGGAAGCTGCCTTTGAGGCCGGGAAGCCAATCCGCACTGGTGCGACGCACGATGCTGAACCCCAGATTGCTGTTGTGCCCGAAGCGATCGGCCAGGTCGCCGCCCGGGAATTGGTGCGCATAGCTCGCGGTGATCAGCACCATGCGGTGACCGGTCGTATCCTCGGAGGCAGGTTGAGCGTATGAAGGGCCCGCCAGCAACAGGACGGGGAGAATTAGCCAGTACGATGGTCGGAACATGCAATGTCAAAATTAGTCCTGAATAGCGGAAGTGATGATCCCGGGGTCGGCCATCCGCAGCTTTGGCGCGTGCACCAGCGTTGGGCTATCTTCGCCGCGCTTCCAGAGCCTGGGATGAGCGATCCATGAAAACGGGAGCAAGCCACAATATGAGACCCATCCAGATGGTCGACCTCGTCGGCCAGTACCAGAAGATCAAGGCCGAGGTGGACCAGGCCGTGCTTGGTGTGATGCAGAGCGCGGCGTTCATCAACGGGCCCGAGGTGAAGAGCTTCGAGCAGGAGCTGGCCGCCTACCTGGGTGTGAAGCATGCGATCGGCTGCGCCAACGGCACCGATGCCCTGCAGATCGCCATGATGGCGCTGGACCTGAAGCCCGGGGACGAGATCATCACTCCCAGTTTCACCTTTGTGGCCACCGTGGAAGTGGTGGCGCTGCTTGGCCTGCACCCCGTCTTCGCAGAGGTGCTGCCCGGTACCTTCAACATCGATCCTGAGGATGTGCGGCGTAAGATCACCCCGCGCACCAAGGCCATCGTGCCGGTGCATCTGTTCGGCCAGACCGCGGACATGGCCGCCATCATGGAGATCGCCAGGGAGCATGGCCTCCACGTGATCGAGGACAACTGCCAGGCCGTGGGCAGCGACTATACCTTCCCGGACGGTACGGTGAAAAAAGCAGGCACGATCGGTACGGTGGGGACCACCAGCTTTTTTCCCAGCAAGAACCTGGGCTGCTATGGCGATGGCGGGGCCATCTTCACCAACGATGATGCCCTGGCCAAGCATCTGCGCCAGGTCTGCAACCACGGAAGCGAAGTGCGCTACTACCACGATGTGGTGGGCGTGAACAGCCGCCTGGACAGCATGCAGGCGGCCATCCTTCGCATCAAGCTGCGCCATCTGGACGAGTACGGCAAGGCCCGTCAGGCTGCCGCCGCCTTCTACGACCAGGCCCTTGCAGGCATGGAGCACGTTCACACCCCCGTGCGCAGCAAGGACAGCACCCATGTGTTCCACCAGTACACCCTGCGGATCACCGGCGGGCATCGCGATGCGTTGCGTGCCCATCTGGAAAAGCAGGGGGTGCCGGCCATGATCTACTACCCCGTGCCCCTGCACCTGCAGAAGGCTTACGAGGGCTACGGCATCAAGCGGGGCGACCTGCCGGTGACCGAGCGCCTCATGGAAGAGGTGCTGAGCCTGCCCATGAGCACTGAATTGGATCCAGAACAACTCACGCACATCACCGCCACGGTGAAGGCTTTTTTCAACTGAATACACGGGCTGAACTGAAGGTCATTGGCCCCAACTTCCCCTCCGAATGAACATCGCAGTAGTAGGAACCGGATATGTGGGCCTCGTAACGGGGACCTGCTTTGCTGAGACCGGCAACCATGTCATCTGCGTCGATATTGACGTGAACAAGGTGCAGATGATGAAGGACGGGAAGGTGCCGATCTATGAGCCGCACCTCGACGTGCTCTTCGAGCGCAACATCCGCCAGGGCCGCCTGCAATTCACCACCGACCTTGCCAGCGCCATCAAGGATGCGCAGATCATCTTCCTGGCCCTGCCCACGCCCCCTGGCGAGGATGGCAGTGCCGACCTGAAGTATGTGCTCGGCGTGGCAGACGAGCTTGGCAGGATCATCACCGATTACAAGGTGATCGTGGATAAGAGCACCGTGCCGGTGGGTACTTCAGAGAAGGTGCATGCAGCCCTTGCCAGGAACGCCAAGGAAGAACTGTTCGACGTGGTGAGCAACCCCGAATTCCTGCGCGAAGGCTTTGCTGTTGATGACTTCCTGAAGCCCGACCGCGTGGTGGTGGGCACCAGCAGCGAGCGTGCGCGCAAGGTGATGGAGGACCTCTACAAGCCTTTCGTGCGCCAGGGCAACCCCATCCTCTTCATGGACGAGCGCAGTGCCGAGCTCACCAAGTACGCTGCCAATGCCTTCCTCGCCACCAAGATCACGTTCATGAACGAGATCGCGAACTTCTGCGAACGCGTTGGCGCCGATGTGGACAAGGTGCGCATCGGCATCGGCACGGACAGCCGCATCGGAAAGCGCTTCCTGTTCCCCGGCATCGGCTATGGCGGCAGCTGCTTCCCCAAGGATGTACAGGCCCTGGCCAAGAGCGGCAACGAGGCCGGCTACGAGTTCCAGATCATCAAGAGCGTGATGGAGGTGAACGAGCAGCAGAAGACCTCCATCATCCCGAAGATCAAGGGTCACTTCGGCGACCTCAAGGGCAGGCGGTTCGCCCTGTGGGGGTTGGCCTTCAAGCCGGATACGGACGACATCCGCGAAGCACCGGCCCTCTACGTCATCGATGAGCTGGTCAAGGCTGGCGCCGAGGTTACTGCCTTCGACCCGGAGGCCATGCCCAACGTGAAGAAGGTGATGGGTGACAAGTGCAGCTTTGCCAACGACGAGTACGAGGCCCTGAATGGTGCCGACGCCTTGGTCATCGCCACGGAATGGGCGCTCTTCCGCACGCCCGACTTCAAGCGCGTTGGCGAACTGCTCAAGGAGAAGGTGATCTTCGATGGTCGCAACCTGTACGAGCTGGACGAGATGGAGAAGCAGGGCTTCACCTACATGAGCGTGGGTCGGCAGACGGTGGGAGCGAAGAAACCTGTGAACGCCTGAAATGCGATCAGAAGATCAGATGATCAGAGGGTCAGATGATCGGCGGAAGAAGGCTTTTCCATTGTCTGATGTTCTGATCTTCTAATTGTCTGATCATGCACCGCGAACGTGTCCTCATCACCGGCGCCGCCGGTTTCCTCGGGTCCCACCTGTGTGACCGGTTCATCAAGGAGGGTTACCATGTCATCGGCATGGACAACCTCATCACCGGTCGGCTCAAGAACATCGAGCACCTCTTCAAGCTGGAGCAGTTCGAGTTCTACCACCACGATGTATCCAAGTTCGTGCATGTGCCGGGTGAGCTGAAGTACATCCTGCACTTCGCCAGCCCCGCCAGCCCGATCGACTACCTGAAGATCCCCATCCAGACCTTGAAGGTGGGTAGTCTGGGTACGCACAACCTGCTGGGCCTGGCCAAGGCCAAGGGTGCGCGCATTTTGGTGGCCAGCACCAGCGAGGTGTACGGCGATCCGCAGGTGCATCCGCAAACGGAGGACTACTGGGGCCACGTG
>CAZLGY010000064.1:4788-16736 GCA_964559165.1 uncultured Chryseobacterium sp. | reverse complement strand
CCTGGATGGCAAGACGGGCCGCCACCTCACGCCCTTGGGCGCCTCCATCCGCACCACAGGTGGCCACGGCGGCTTCCCTGGCCTGGAAGTGATATACCATGTTCAGGCTTCGCATGATCAGTCGGTAGCGCTTGGGATCGAGCTGTTCGAGCACGGAAAGCCCGCTGCACATCTCGCTGGCCGTGGCAAGCGCGCAGGCATGGATGCCGCGGATATGGTTACGGTTGATGCGCCGGTACGGCACCCGGACAGCGATGCCACCTCCTGCGAGCGGGTCTACCGTGAAACCGTGGGGGCGGTTGAAGGGTATGACCCATGGCAGCGCGATATTGAGCAACCAACGGTGCAGGCGCGACCTACGGGCCCTCTGAAGCAACGTGGGCAGGTTCATGGCGGAGGTGTTGTTGAGGATGGGAGGGGCTTCGCCGGCGATCCGTTGTCATCCGGACATCGGTTCCCGCGGCACGGGCGATCACCGCTCGTTCAGGATGCGGGCGATATCGGGGGGGAAATAGTCCGGCCCCTTCATCACCTTGCCATCCGCGCGATGGATGGGTCTTCCATCGGCACCCAGTTTGCTCATGTTGCTCCGCTGGATCTCTCGGAACACCTCGTCCATCTTGTGCTCCAGCCCATGTTTCAACAGGGTTCCACAGAGGATGTAGAGGATATCACCGAGGGCATCCGCCACCTCCACAAGATCGCCACGCAGGGCGGCCTCCAGGTATTCCTCGTTCTCCTCACGGATCAACTTGTAGCGCAGTAGCGCGTCACGGTCACCGATATCGGCGCGAGGTCCGTTTGCATTGGCGATGCCGAATGCGTCGTGGAACGCACGCACGTGTCCGGTCGCTTCGTTCAGTGTAAGGGGCTTGCTTTCCGCAGTGCTCATGGTCGAAAGGTAGCTGGCGGCAGGATGCCAACGATGATGCTCGGTTAACACTCTTTAACGGCACTGACCGCTGCTGCTCCGCGCGCATGCAAAGACCTTTGCACACGCTACGGCCAACGGCCGTTGCAACATCGAACAGCATGGATACGAGCATCGGAACACGCACGCCACAGGTCACCGCGGACAGCATCCGGGAACTGAACGAACGCATCCAGCAGGCGAGTACGTTCGTGGACCTCATAGACCGGGAAATGGGGAGGGTGATCGTGGGCCAGAAGGACATGGTGCAGAAGTTGCTGGTCGCATTGCTGGCCGACGGGCACATCCTCCTCGAAGGTGTGCCGGGACTGGCGAAAACGATGGCCATCAAGGCGCTGGCACGCACGATCGACGTCGCTTTCAGCCGGATCCAATTCACACCGGACCTGTTGCCCGCCGACCTCATCGGAACCATGATCTACAGCCAGCGGAATGAGGAGTTCACGGTCAGGAAGGGCCCGATATTCAGCAATTTCATCCTGGCCGACGAGATCAACAGGGCTCCGGCAAAGGTCCAGAGCGCGCTCTTGGAGGCCATGCAGGAGCGACAGGTGACCCTGGGTGCCCAGACCTACGCCTTACCCCAGCCCTTTCTGGTATTGGCCACCATGAACCCCATCGAACAGGAGGGGACCTATCCACTGCCCGAGGCACAGACCGACCGCTTCATGCTGAAGGTCGTCCTGGACTATCCCTTGAAGGAGGAGGAGAAGCTCATCATTCGCCAGAACGTGCGCCCCGGAGGCCTCAGTGAACCCGCCCAGGTGGTGCGGGCGCAGGAGATCACGGAAGCGCGCAAGCTGGTCCGGGAGGTCTACATGGACGAAAAGATCGAGCAGTACATCGTGGACATCGTTTATGCCACGAGGAAACCGGAACAATACCGGCTTTCCGACCTGAACGGCATGATCTCCTTCGGTGGCAGCCCGCGGGCGAGCATCAACATGGCCCTGGCCGCGAAGGCCCTCGCCTTTACCAAGCACCGGGGCTACGTGATACCGGAGGACGTGCGTGCGGTTTGCCCGGATGTGCTGCGGCACCGCATCGGTCTCACTTACGAGGCGGAGGCGGAGGGCATCGCGGTGGGCGACATCATAGATCGTGTGATCAACACCGTGGAGGTGCCCTGACAACAAACCGGCAGCTGTTCGACCGCCTGTTGCCTGCTGCGGCCTGCGCATATGGATACCGTCCAGCATACCAAGGAGCTCCTGAAGAAGGTACGGCTGATCGAGCTGAAGACGCGCGGTCTTAGCGAACACATCTTCTCCGGGGAATACCAGAGCGCCTTCAAGGGCAGGGGAATGACGTTCAGTGAGGTGCGTGAGTACCAGGCGGGTGATGAGGTACGCACCATCGATTGGAACGTGACCGCGCGGTTCGGCCACCCCTATGTGAAGGTCTTCGAGGAGGAACGGGAGTTGAGCGTGATGCTGGTCGCTGATGTAAGCGCATCGGGTGATTTCGGCACCGATGCGCAACTGAAGCGGGAGCTCATCACCGAGGCCTGTGCAACGATCGCCTTCAGCGCGATCCGCAACAACGACAAGGTGGGGCTCATCCTGTTCAGCGACCGGGTCGAGAAGTTCATCCCACCCAACAAGGGACGCACCCACATCCTTCGACTGGTGCGGGAACTTCTCGAATTCAGGCCTGCACACCGCGGCACCAACATAACCGAGGCCTTGCGCTACCTGAACAACGTGATCAAGAAGCGGAGCATCGCATTCCTGCTCAGCGACCTGATGGACCGTGGTTATGAGGACGCGCTGAAGATCGCCAAACGAAAGCACGACCTCATTGTGCTGCGCACCGTGGATCCGCGCGAGGAGGAGCTGCCCGGGCTGGGCCTGGTGCAGTTCGAAGACCCGGAAACCGGTCTGCTGCGCTGGGTGAACACCTCCAGCGGTGCGGTCCGGAAGGCCTACCGCGCGGAAGCCCTGAAGCGCCAGAACCGCACCCGGGAGATCCTGCGACGATCGGGGGTGGACCATGCCGTGATCAGCACGCGAACCGGGTATGTGAAACCGCTGATGAACCTTTTCAAGGAACGCGACGGGAACCGATGAGGATCACTGGCACCGTGGCGCTCATTCTTGCCTGCTCCGTTCCTGGGGCCGCACAGCAGGTATCCGCAACCCTGGACACGAATGTGATCCGTATCGGGGGGGTGGCGACCTACACGCTCTCCTTGCGCCTGCCCACCGGCGTGGCCGCTGCGGAGGTCGTCTGGCCCGCCATCACCGACACGCTCACCAGGCACCTGGAGCTGATCGCCCCTCCGGTGTACGAGGGACCGGACAGTTCTGATGCGGTCGGCGTTCGTTGCAGGATCACCAGTTGGGATACTGGAACATGGGCCATCCCGCCCTGCAAGGTGGTCGTGCAAGGCCGGGCGATCGAGAGCAACGCACTGGTGTTGCAGGTGGTCGCCACACCGGTCGACATGCGGTCAGCTCCCAAACCCTTGAAGGACAT
Organism: uncultured Chryseobacterium sp.; assembly: GCA_964559165.1. Classification (GTDB taxonomy): domain Bacteria; phylum Bacteroidota; class Bacteroidia; order Flavobacteriales_F; family PHOS-HE28; genus PHOS-HE28. The sequence continues at coordinate 13,327 of CAZLGY010000064.1, read as the reverse complement.
CCCGCCCATGCCCTTCTCCATCCGGGCTTGGTTGCTCATGCATCGCGTTACGCTGCTCATCGTTGCCGCGGTCTGCCTGCTGATCGCTGCGATGATCCGGTATGCGCGGAAACGTGCACGACGCCCCCAACCGGCACCGGAGGCAGCGCCCCCTCCCCCGCCGCCTCATGTGCAGTGCCTGGAGGCCTTGGATGCGCTCGAAAAGCAGCGGTTATGGCAACAAGGGGAGCACAAGGCCTACCAATCACGCATCACCGACCTGCTGCGGGGCTACATCGAAGCACGCTACAGCGTCAGCGCACTCGAGCGCACCACTGAAGAGCTCATGTCGGAACTTCGCGTTAGCCCGTTGCCGGGTGACGAGCGGATACGACTGGACAACATGCTGCGCGCAGCCGACCTCGTGAAGTTCGCCAAGGTTGTCCCCTCGGCTTCGGAGCATGAACAACTCCTGGCATCGGCGCGCCAATTCGTGCGAGCCACCGCCCAGAGCGATGCACACACGCCATGAGGATCGACCGTGACACCGCATTGGAGGCCGGCTGGTCGCTTGCAGCGCTGGTCGGGGTGGCACTGCTGGCCCGCTGGATGCTTGTGCGCTATGAAGCCGCGGACCCTGAACTGCTGTGGACACTGGCCTTGCTGCCCGCGCTTGCAGCCCATGCCCTATGGCGGCGGCGGCGCACCCAGGTAAGGATCCCCCTGCCCACCATCCGTTCCGTGTCACATGTGAACGCCGACCCCGTCGCCTGGTTCAGGCCGCTGCCAGCGGCCCTGATGCTGTTCGCCATGGGAGCCCTGTTGCTGGGGTTCGCACGGCCGCAGAGCAAGGATCAATGGCAGGATGTGAAGCGTGAAGGCATCGATATCGTCATCGCGCTGGATGTTTCCGCGAGCATGCTGGCCAAGGACCTGCGGCCCGACCGTCTGAGCGCCTCGAGGAAAGTGGCCCAGGAGTTCATCGATGGGCGGCCGAACGACCGGATAGGGCTTGTGGTCTATGAGGGGGAGGCGTTCACGCAATGTCCTCTCACCACGGACCACAGGGTGCTGAAGGAGCTGTTCGAGCAGGCCCGGTCCGGATTGATCACCGGGGGCACGGCCGTGGGCATGGGCCTGGCCACGGCCATCAACCGGTTGCGCGATAGTGAGGCCAGGAGCAAGGTGGTGATCCTGCTTACCGACGGGGTGAGCAATGCGGGCATGGTGCAGCCGCTGGATGCGGCCCAGATCGCCGAACAGCAGGGTATCCGTGTTTACACCATCGGGGTAGGCACCCGTGGCAAGGCGTTGTCACCTGTGAGCCAGTATCCCAACGGCCAATATCGGTTCGACCTGGTGCAGGTGGAGATCGATGAACCCACGCTTACCGAAATGGCGCGTTTGACGGGCGGCCGGTACTTTCGGGCGACCGATGCGGAGAAACTGCGTGCCATCTACGCGGAGATCGACCGCCTTGAACGCACCCGCATAGAGGTGACCGAATACAGCCAGCGGAACGAGGAGTTCCTTCCCCTGTTACTGCTTGCACTTGGAGCGGCCACAGCCGGATACATCCTGGAGCGGACCCTATTGCACACACTTGCATGAGCGCTACCGGAACCTATCGTATGGGCCGCATCGGCTGGACGCTTGTAGCGCTTGAGCTGCTTGTGAACGCGTTGCTGCTCGTGCTGGGATGGCTCCTGCTCAACGACCTGCCCGGCTTCCGCTTCGAGCGCCCCGAACTGCTCTACGGACTCGCGGGAGGTCCCATCCTGCTCGCCTTGCACCTGCTGCACCTCGGGTGGCGAAATCGGGCCCTCCGTCGCTTTGCTTCCAGTACGACGCTCCCTCGCATGGTGCGTTCGGTGAGCGGATGGCGCAGCGGTCTTCGGTTCCTTTTCATCCGGCACGCCCTTGGCTTCGGGCTCATTGCAGCAGCAGCCCCGCAATTCGGCACTCGAATGGAGGAAGTGAGCACCGATGGCGCAGATATCATGGTTTGTGTGGATGTGAGCAACAGCATGGACTGTGAGGACCTGCGCCCAAGCCGGATGGAAGCGGCACGTCGCGCTCTTGGCCAGCTCATCGACCGGTCCAAGGGGGATCGGATAGGCATCGTCGTCTTCGCCGGTGAAGCGTTCGTCCAATTGCCCATCACGACCGACCGTTCGGCCGCCCGCATGTTCGCAGCTTCGGTGGATACACGCACGGTGGGTGCGCAAGGCACCGCCATCGGGGCGGCCATCGACCTGGCCCGTTCCAGTTTCGCTGCGGACAGCCCCGGTGGCAAGGCCATCCTTGTCATCAGCGATGGAGAGAACCACGAGGATGATGCACTTGGTGCAGCGCGCTCAGCGGTGGAGTCCGGTTGCGTCGTGCATACCATCGGCATGGGCACCCCACAAGGCGGCCCCATCCCGGTGGCCCGTGGCGGCCAGGTACAGGGGTTCCGCAAGGACCGCGATGGAAGAACGGTCGTGAGCGCCTTGAACGAGGATATGTTACGAAGTGTGGCGGAGGCAGGGAACGGCATCTATGTGCGGGCCGGCCAGGGGTCTTATGGCGTCGGTGAGATCATGGAGAACATCCAGGGCCTGGAGCGAGGCACCACGGGCACCTACCGGTTCACCGCGCATGAGGATCGCTACCAGGTACCGCTCGCGCTCGCCATCGTTCTGCTGCTTGCCTCGCTCATCGTTCCTGAAGCACGCGCGGCCACACCCAACCTGCATCGGATCGGATGAAACAGCTGCTGCCCCCCCTGCTCCTGCTGGCCGCATGCGGCGACCCCCACTTGCGCGCGGTGGAGGAAGCGCTGCACGCGGGAGGCGCCTTGTACCACGCGGGTGACCTTGAAGGGGCCCTTGCGCGCTATGAGGAAGCACCGGAGGACCATCGATCGAAGTACAATGCAGGGGTGGTGCTAAGTCATCTCGACCGTCTCGGGGAGGCCACGACAAGATTCGAGGAAGCGGCCGTGCTGGCAGATAGCAGCGAACGCGCAGATCCGTACTTCAACCTCGGACATACCTGGCAACGCCGTGCTATGCTCGCCGACACCCTGGCCGCACAAGCGGGTCGTGCGGCAGCAGCCATACAGCCCGGTGGCGACATCACGGAACAGGTGCGGAACGCAGTGGTGCTCGACTCCCTGCTGAACAGACAGCTTCGGGAGATGCAGTTCTCCGATTCAGCCCTGCTGCAAGGCAGGGCAGCCTATCGTTCAGCCCTCCGCAACAACCCGGATGACGAGGATGCACGATACAACCTCACCATGGTCCAGAACACACTTGCAGCGCGCGCAAAAGCAGCCGAGGAACGACGGAAGGCAAGGGAGGCGGAACAGGGTAAGGAACTGACCTTGCTGGCCAGGGCCATCATCGCCAGGGCCGACTCGCTCGTAGGCAGATATGCGTTCGATGCCGCCCTGAAGACGTTGCGCGAAGGTCTGGAACGTGAACCAGCACTGATCCAACGCAAGGATTACAGCGACAAATTGGAGACGGTCACCAAAGCCGCACGCCCATGAGGTACACGATGGTCTGCTGCCTGTTGCTCCTGCATCTTGCATCCCTGGCGCAGGACAGTACGGCAATTGCCGATGCCGAACACTTCTTCAACGAAGCGGCCCGCCAATATGTGCTGGAAAACCGCATGGATGCGCTGAAAACGCTGGACAAGGGACTGCGGAAGTATCCGGATGACGCACGGCTGCGAAAGTTGGCGGAGGAGCTCCTGAAACAGCAACAACAGCAGAAGCAACAACAACAGCAGCAACAACAGCAGGAGCAGCAGCAACAACAAAAAGACCAGCAGGAAAAGGAGCAAGAGGCAGGCAAGCAACAACAGGAGGGCCAGGAGGAAAAGCAGCAGCCGGGACCTGACGACAGCGGGAAGGAAGGGAACAAGGACGAGCAAGGCCGCGGACGTCCGGGGGAGATCGCCCCAAAGGATGCCGAACGGATGCTTGATGCCTTGGAACGTGAAGAACAGCGGGTACAATCCAAGCTGAAGGAGCGGCAACGTGCTGCCCGGAAAGTGCCCATCGAGAAGGACTGGTAGAACCCATGAACATGCGCGTACACCTCACCCTCCTCCTACTCCTTGCCCTGACGGCCGTCAGGGCGCAGGAGATCGTGTTCAAGGCCAGCGTGGACCGGACCTCCATCGCCACGGGCGAACAGCTTCAACTGACCGTTCAATTGACCAACAGCCGTGAACGGTTCCCAGCACCGGACCTGGGCGGCCTTGTCATCGTGGGCGGCCCGTTCGAGAGCAGCAACATCAGCTACGTGAACGGTCGTATGAGCAGTTCGCTCACTCGCACCTGGCGACTTACAGCGACCCGGCCGGGCACATACACGATCGGCAGGACCGAGGTGAAAGTGGGTGGAGGCGTCATTGCCACCGACCCCATTACCATATCGGTGAGCAAGGGTGCCGCCACACCGACCGACCCGTATGCGACACAGGGTCAGAGCAGCGACGCGAACCTGTTCGCAACGATCACCGTGGACAAGAGCAACGTACATGTGGGAGAGCAACTGGTGGCCACCTACACGCTTTACTCCCGCTACAATAACCTGGAGCTGTCCAAGTATGAACTGCCAAAGATGACCGGTTTCTGGGCGGAGGAGATCGATCTGGGGAACAGTGGCTGGGAACCCAAACCACGGCAGGTGAACGGCGTGGCCTACAATGTGGCCGTCTTGAAGAAACAGGTGCTGTTCCCGCAAAAAAGCGGAAAGCTCCGTATCGCGCCCTTGGAACTGGGCTGCCTGGTGAACCGGTCCTTCTTCGACCGGGGTGCCAACGTGCCTGTTCGGAGCAACGCATTGGATATCACGGTGAACGAGCTACCCGCACCGGCACCGTCAGATCTCACGGGAGCGGTGGGCAGCCTGCAGCTCACTGCCGTGCTGGACCGCTCGAACGTAAATGTGAACGAGCCCGTACAGCTTGACCTCCAATTCAACGGGCGCACGAACTTGAAGCTGCTTGAGGCGCCGAAGCTCGAGCTTCCACAGGACCTCGAGGCGTTCGATCCCAAAACGTTGGACAAGATCTCGGTGAACGGAAGTGGAATGAGCGGATCGCGAACCTTCCAATATCTGCTCATCCCCCGCCATGAAGGGCAGTTCGAACTGCCGTCGTTCACCTTCAGTTATTTCGACCCCGAGAAGGACCGTTATGTGCAGCTCAGCACGGAGGCGTTCACCATCACAGTGAACGGCGCCAGTGCGGGCGGAACCGATGCTCCCGCCGAACGCACCGCGCAGCGTGACGTACAGCAGATGGCCGAGGACATCAGGTACATCCGGACGGGGGATCTGGAACTGGTGCCGGAAGGTGGTGAATTGTTCGGCTCGGCGGTCTATTGGGCGTCATTGACCGTTCCAGCCCTTGCCTACCTGCTTTTACTCGGGTGGCAACGCCGTACCGCAGCCCAGCGTGAAGATCCGGTGCTCCAGCGCAGGATGCGGGCGGAAAGGACCGCACGGAAGGCCCTCCGCGCCGCAGGCTCAGCGCTGCGTTCCGAAAGCGGGGCAGCGTTCCATGACGCATTGAACAATGCCATGCGCGGCTATCTGCAGGACGCGCTTTCCCTGTCGCCTGCGCAATTGGACGAGACGCGCATCGCTGCCGCGTTGGAGCGCCATGCGGAAGGCGCCCAGATCGCCGGAGAGGTGCAACGCATCCTTGCCACGTGTGACATGGCCCGTTTCACTCCGGGCGGGGCACACGGTGACCAACAACTCTACGATGCGGCCGTCGCGGTGATCGGACGCATGGAACGCCTCATCCGCGCATGAAGCCGATCACATCCCTACTGTTCGCGACGTTGCTGTTGCATTCCACAACCGCCAGGGCGGTCCCTGTTGACAGCCTGCTCAGTGCCGCCGCGGCAGCCTATGCAGCAGGGGACCCAAGCACGGCCTTGTCCCTGTACACAGCGGTGCTGGCGGAAGGGAGCTCGGCTCCCCTGCTGTACAACATCGGCAACTGCCACTACAGGGTCGGCGATCATGCCATGGCCATCCTGCACTATGAAAGGGCGTTGAAAATGGCACCGGGTGACGACGACATACGTACCAACCTGGAACTCGCCCGCAGCAGGACGAAGGACCGGGTCAACGAACTACCCGTCAGTCAGGTCATGCAGCGCTGGGATCGGTTCGCCGGCGGGCGTGACATCGATCAATGGGCGCGCATATCCATCGCCTTTGCGCTGCTGTTCTTTGCACTGCTCGCGGTGGCCACCTTGTTGAACAACGGTACCTGGCGCACCGCAGCACGGATACTGTCGGCAGGTGCAGGTGTATTGCTGATCCTCTCCATGGTCATGGCTTGGAGCCGACATCGTGCGCTCGGCATGCATGAAGATGCAATTGTGATGGCCCAGCGTGTGGATGTGCGAAGTGAACCCACCGAGCGCGGTGCTGTGCTCTTCGTCATTCACCGCGGCACCAAGGTCCACGTGATGCAGGAGCTTGAAGGACGGCTCGAAGTCCGGCTCGCCAACGGCGGACAGGGCTGGCTGCAGGCCGATCAGGTGGAGCGTATCTGACACGCGCGACGCGTCCGTCCGCGGCCCTCGGTACACCGCACCGAGCCAGCGCCGATTCTATTCCACGACAAGGCGCCGCACCGATCGCAGGTCGCCCTGCCTGACCTGGACCAGGTAGACACCGGATGCCACAGGGAGTTCATACTGGAGTTCAAGGGTGGCCTCCTGAATGAACTGATCGGTGAACGCCTGCCTCACCATCCTGCCATCGGATGCAAGCAACACGACCTCGACGGGCTCATGCTCCTTGAGTCCATGGACCTGAATGGAGAACGGCCCTTGGGTCGGGTTGGGGAACAGATGCAGGTCCAGCATCCCGAACTTGTCCTCCGGCACATCTCCTCCCATGCCTTCAATGACCATCGCCTGTGAAGCAGGACAGATGAGGAACCCATTACCAGAAGAGCCTTGGTAATAGTTGTAGTTGATGTTCACCAGGGCACTGTTGATGCTATTGAGCCCATAAGTGGACGAGCACCCACCGATCTCAGCGTCGGCCTGCGCCACCAATTGCTGAACGGTCCATCCGGCGAACGGTCCGCTGGCGATGAGCATGTTCTTCAACAGAGCGGTACTGGGGCTGAAGGAGGTGCTCAATTCATCGAACCGGATGGACAACTTCAATGCAACCAGCTCCGCCGCAAGATTGTTGCTGTAGGAGCCTCCCGGGTCGGTCAGGGTACCTGCAGGAAGCACCGTTACCGAACCATAGGATGGAAGGAAGGCACCCACCGCGGAGCTCGACGTGAGGCGCATGAGACGAGTGCCACACCCGATGGTGAGGAAGGACGGCCCGGGGAATCCAGCAGCGAAATTGGAATTCATGTAGGCCGCCGGATCATATCCGTTGCTGTTCGCCCCCCAAGTACCCTGGGACTCTGCGCGGATACCCGTGCAGTTGAGCGGCGTGGACAGCGTGATGCTGACCGAGCCATCCCGACGACAACCCGCTGAGGAAAGAACGGAGACACTATAGGTGCCCGAAGCCGATACCGTTGCCGTCGCCGTGGTCTGCACCGGCGATGTGTTCCAAGTGTAGGTGTATGGCGCCGTGGCGCCGGAGGCGGTCACCGAAACTGTTGCACTGGAAGGGGACGCGCTCATCGTCAATACAGGCAGCGGGTTGACAGTGACCACTACGGCGCCTGATATCACAGATGAACCACCGGACGTACGTTGCACCGTGTAACTGCCGGACTGCGTTGCCGTGTAGCTGGCTGCCGTGGCGCCTGATATGGCGGTATTGTCCCTTCGCCATTGGTAGGTGGCACCGCTTATCGCACTGGCGTTCAGCACCACGGAAAGGCCGGCGCAGAATGTGGTGGATCCGCCTGCCGTTATGGTCAGTGCCGTGGAGCCGGTAACCGTGATCGCGATACCTGCGGACGTGGAGGTACATCCGGAAAGTGTCCTTGCCACAGTGTAGTTGCCAGCAACTGAGGCGGAAATGGAATTACTGGTGGACGATCCTGTAATGGCCACCCCATCACGGTACCAGATATACGTGGACCCCGTTGCCGCGGTGGCGTTCAGTACCACACTCCCACCAGCGGCGAAGGTTGTTGGACCGGCAGCCTGGATACTGGTGCTCCCGATATCCGTTAAGGTCACAGAGACCGCCGAGGAGGTGGCCGAACAGCCGGAAACCGTCCGCTGCACCGTGTAACTGCCGGCCTGGGTGGCCGTGTAACTTGCCGAGGTGGCGTTCGCGATGGCCGCCCCGTTGCGGTACCACACGTAGGTGGAGCCCGTGCCGGCGGTGGCATTCAGCACCACGCTGCCGCCGGTGCAGAAAGTGGTGGGACCGCCCGCCGTAATGGCCACCGAAGGAGCGCTGTTCACCACCACGCTCACCGCGGACGATACCGCCGAACAGCCGGATGCCGTCCGCTGCACCGTGTAACTGCCGGCCTGGGTGGCCGTGTAACTTGCCGAGGTGGCGTTCGCGATGGCCGCCCCGTTGCGGTACCACACGTAGGTGGAGCC
>CAZLGY010000064.1:0-4688 GCA_964559165.1 uncultured Chryseobacterium sp. | reverse complement strand
CCGAGGTGGCGTTCGCGATGGCCGCCCCGTTGCGGTACCACACGTAGGTGGAGCCCGTGCCGGCGGTGGCATTCAGCACCACGCTGCCGCCGGTGCAGAAAGTGGTGGGACCGCCCGCCGTAATGGCCACCGAAGGAGCGCTGTTCACCACCACGCTCACCGCGGACGATACCGCCGAACAGCCGGATGCCGTCCGCTGCACCGTGTAACTGCCGGCCTGGGTGGCCGTGTAGCTTGCCGAGGTGGCGTTCGCGATGGCGCTGCCATTAAGGTACCACACATAGGTGGAGCCCGTGCCGGCGGTGGCATTGAGCACCACGCTGCCGCCGGTGCAGAAGGTGGTCGGACCTCCCGCCGTGATGGCCACCGTGGGAGCGCTGTTCACCACCACACTCACAGATGCGGATAACGTAGAGCAACCCGACACGGTCCGCTGGACCGCATAACTGCCCGCCTGGGTGGCCGTGTAGCTTGCTGAGGTGGCGTTCGCGATCACGTTCCCGTCACGGTACCAGGCATAGCTTGAACCCGTTCCTGTGGTGGCATTGAGCACCACGCTGCCACCGCTGCAGAAGGTGGTGGGGCCGGCGGGCGTAATGGTGCTCTCAACCTGTGATGCAGTACCCCCGCACTGGCAATTGCCCCCTCCCGATGCGATCCTGTAGACCACCATGGAGGAAAAGGGCTGCAAGGTGACCGTGGCCCCTTGCACCTGACCATTGACATCGCTCCAACAGCCGGATGGCATCGCCACCACCGACGCTGTTGATTGCTCATTGAACAAAAGCACGTGGTCGTTCAACGGATCCACCGCCTGCACCTGTACACGCTGCACCTGCACATTATCCAGCCAGTACTGAGGCTCCGTGTAATGATTGATGAATTGCGCCATGCCCTGGTCGGTCAGGCTGCTCTGGAAATAGAGCTCCAGATCACGCCGACCACTGTCGAAGGGCACCTTGCGTTCATAGATGGTATTACCACTGGTCAGTTGGGTGCTTCCTTTCACGCCGGCCCGTAACACACCATGGGCATTGGACTGAAGTGAGAAGCGCATGCGATACCATTGTCCGGCCTGCACACTGAACAGGTCCGGAGAACGCATGCTGAACTCATCGTAGACACTGTTGTTCGGCAGGTTGGCCCGGAGGCTCCCATTGTCCAGATAGGCCTGGTCCCATGAAACCTGGGCATTGTTGGGCCATCCCCCCCACCCCGTAACACCCGCATTGAAATTACCACTGGTCATCAGGTTGCCGGACAGTTCAGCGACGGTGGTGTACATGGTCGATCGCAAGGGACTGCGCGTGGAGCCGGCATCCTCGGAACGCTCCTGCTGCCAGCGCTCCAGGGTGAAGAGCTTCTGGCCTCCACCGTTGGCACCGAAGAACAGGATACTGAGCTCTTCGTAGGGACTGAAGTAGCGATTATTGCTGAACGTGCCGTAATCGACCATGTTGGGCGAATACACGCCATACTGCTTCATGCACAACTGGTCGGCTGCAGCAGCGTAAAGCACGTTCCCCGAATAGGTCCCATTGAAGCTGGGGACGTGGTATGGTGGCGTTGCGCCGGGGCCATTGTAATTGGAATAGTCCGAAACGCTCATCTGGATCGTGTTGTTGAACAGCACGTTGTCCATGATCTGGTTGCCGGTGGAAACCATCGTATGATCCACATGCAGGCCGCTGCCCTTGCAGTTCGCCGCGGTGTTGCGCCGAACGATGGTGTTCTTGATCACCGTATTCCCGAAGTAGATGCCGTGGCAGATCTTTCCTGCAGGGATGAAGTTGGGCGCAGCACTCTCGAGGCTTCCAACAGCATCGAAAACGAGATTGTCCTGGATGATGGCACCATCGCAGTTATCGAATGCGATGCCCCCCCCGTCGTTCAGGATGGCGGTTGGGTTGCGGACCACATTGCGCTCGACCAGAACGTTCTTGTCAGCAACGATACCGATATAGCCCACATTGGTAAGCCTGTTGTTGCGCACAACGTTCCCAAGACCCACGGTGCGTAGACCGAAGTAGCCCCAATTGCTTTCGCCAAGGCCGGGCACCATGGCGATATCGGTCAACGTGTTTCCGGAGAACTGGGCGCCGTTATCCAGCATCAGCGCCGCAGTGGCGTAGGTGTTCTGGAAGGTGTTGTTCTGGTAGATGCAGTTGGTGCCCACGGTGCGCAGACCATGATAGAGTTCTCGGAAGGTGCACTCCCGCACGGTGATGTTGGAAGCGCCATCGATCCACACGCCGGCCTGATGTTGGTGCTGGAATGTGACATCCCGGATGACCACATGCTGTCGGCTCCAGTAGACGTTCATACCACGCTGCCGGACGGATACCTCCACCGTGAGCGTATTGGGGTTGGCATTGCCCGGCGCCCAGAAGTACAGCTGTCCTGCTGCAACATCGTGGAACCACTCCCCCGGTGCGTCGAGTTCGCTCAGCTTGTTGCACAGGAAGTAGCCCCAATCGTTGCTGCCCAGGTTGTAATAGATGTTCGGAAAGGTGAGTGTGCCGTTGCTGTAGGATGATACGGTTGGCGCATCATATGACCAATTCGTGCTGCGCACCACGAGCGTCGCACCGTTCCAGTACCCGGAGGCCTGGGTCAGCGCTGCATCGGTAAGGGTGGTGCCGCTGCCCTGATCGTTACGCAACCATCCGCTGTTGGGATAACGTGCCAGCACCTGGCGGGTGCCGTTCGCGTAAAGGTGTTTCACCGATGTGGTGATGGGCGTACGCCAGATGTTGCCGCTGTGCAGCACCCAGTTGGAGACCACATCGCTGCCACTGATCACCGGCGCCGCGCCGGATCCGTAGGCACCCACGGTGATGGGGTTGGTGCTGGTGCCCGAGTTGGGCATGATGAGCTCACCGCGATAGGTCCCCCCGCGTTCGAACAGGATCTGGTCGCCCGGCTGCAGGGAGTAGATCGACTGCAGCACGCGGGCGATGGTGCGCCATGGGGCGGCCTGGCTTGTTCCTGTGTTCGTATCGGACCCGTTGGGGGATACATGGTAGGTGACTGCGGTCGCGGCCATCGGCAACCAAGCTGCAGCAAGCAGGGCAACAAGGCTATGGCGGGATACTCGCATGGGTGACGTTCTAAGCGGGTGGACGCGTCTATCGGGCAACGAAGTTGGTCCATGAACGCTAACAAAACCGGTGCGGTTCCGTTATGGGATCGTATATTTCGACAAGCGGGCGCGATGGACCGATGGATCGATCAAGTGGGCGTTGAAGACGCCATGATATCCGCGCTATACAAGCGATCCCGACAGGATTCGAACCTGTGACCGTCTACTTAGAAGGTAGATGCTCTATCCAGCTGAGCTACGGGATCAACGGGTGCAAAGATGCCATGAAAAATGACCACCCTCCGAGCAGGCTTTCCTGTCGGGGCGGCCAGATCCAGCTGATGACCTTCCCGCTAAAGCGGGGACGCGATACCGGGCTGCGCTACACGCCTTGCATGTACTGCAGTGACCGGTCCTTTCGCTTGCAACGCTTCAGCATCAGCTCGAAAGCCATCGCTTGGCCCTTGCTGGGGAACTCCTTGGTAGCCACAACCTTCCATGGGCCGCGTCCTTGGGTGGCCTTCGATCGGTCCGCGTTGTGCCGTGCAAGGCGCTCGGCCAAGTCCTCGGTATGCCCGTAGTACCACCGGCCTGTGCGTTCGGACTCTATGATGTACACCGTATACATGCAATGCAAGAGAGCCGACTTGCGGTCGGCTCTCTTCCTGTCGGGGCGGCCAGATTCGAACTGACGACCTCCTGCTCCCAAAGCAGGCGCGATACCGGGCTACGCTACGCCCCGAAAACCTTTCCACGCATTCGGTAGACGACCTTCCCGCTAAAGCGGGACGCGATACCGGGCTGCGCTACGCCCCGTTGGCGAGGTCCGTCCATGCAACTGGAGGGCATCACCGTAAAAACAACGTGGCCGGAGGTCATCCTGACTTCCGGCCAGCTGCCTGCGGAGAGGGGGGGATTCGAACCCCCGGTACCGGTTGACCCAGTACGGCAGTTTAGCAAACTGCTGGTTTAAGCCACTCACCCACCTCTCCATGCGTCAAGGAACGAACCCGGTCGTTCACCGGGGCCGCAAATATAGAAGGCATGAACGATCCGACATCCATCTTTCTCCGCAGTCTACCTTTGCGCCGCGAAAAATCCCACACCAGCAGCCATGGCCAAAGAAGTCGTCATCGTATCCGCCGTCCGCACCCCCATGGGCAGCTTCGGCGGCAGCCTCGCCGAAGTACCAGCCACCCAACTCGGTGCCACTGCCATCAAGGCAGCCGTTGAACGCGCCGGCATCGCACCCGCAGTGGTGAACGAGGTGATCATGGGCAGCGTACTGCAGGCCAACCTGGGCCAGGCACCGGCCCGCCAATCCGCAAAGGCAGCCGGCCTACCGAATGAGGTGGCGTGTACCACCGTCAACAAGGTTTGCGCCAGCGGCATGAAGGCCATCATGATGGCAACACAGGACATCCTGCTCGGTGATGCCGATGTGGTGGTGGCCGGTGGGATGGAGAGTATGAGCCAGACACCATACTACGTGGAGAAGGCCCGCTACGGCTACCGCTATGGCAATGGCCAGCTCATCGATGGCATTGTCAAGGACGGCCTCCTGAACGTGTACGACCAGCAGGCCATGGGGGTCTGCGCCGACCTA
>CAZLGY010000063.1:12121-16891 GCA_964559165.1 uncultured Chryseobacterium sp. | reverse complement strand
GCAGGCGAAATGGCGCCCTCGGCGATCGCCTGCACCACATCGCCCGCTTCGGCCAAGCCACCGGCGCGGGTATCCACAACCAGAAGGGCGCGCTTGAGCGCTCCTGCGTCCGCTTCGCGCATATCGGGCCGATAGGCACCCACCAGATCCAGATGCACCCCAGGCGCCAGCGCCGCGCCGGGGATCAAGGGCTCAGTCGCCAGCGTGGCGGCGCTGATGATATCGGCGGCGGCAAAATCCGGCGTGGCGACGGCGCGCGCTGGCAGGCCATGGGCGGCAAGCTGCCCGGCCAAACGCGCGGCATTCTCCCCCCTGCGGGACCAGATGGCGATATCCGTGATCGGAAAACAGGCAGCATAAGCCTCGGCCAGGGCATGGGCGATTTTGCCACTCCCCAACAGCAGCAGGCGGGAACTCTCTGGCCGCGCCAAATACCGCGCAGCGAGCAGGCTTGCCGCCGCCGTGCGCCGATCCGTCAATTCGCCGCCATCCAGCATGGCAAGCGGCGCGCCGGTGGTGGCATCGGAAAGCAAATAGCTGGCATGGACGGCAGGCAGGCTCCGCCGGTCATTGCCGGGCGCGACATGGACAATCTTCACGCCATAATGACCGCCCGCGCGCCAGGCCGGCATCAGCAGCAGGGTGTTTTGCGCCCCCGCACCATCCGCCCAGGCATGACGGTGCCGAAGCGGCGCCTCACACCCTTCACGGAACATGGCGGCCAAAGCCTCGATCAGCCTATCCCAAGGCAGGGCCGCCCGGATCGCTACCTTATCCATCTGCCGCATGTCACGCCTCCGCGATTCCCATTCCCGGCATGTTGCATTGCCGTGCGGGGAAGGAAAGCGCTGGCGCGGGAATTGCTGGGCCTCAGCGTTACCCTTTGCTGCTTCCAGCCGGAGAATCCCGCTTGGCCAAGCCACTAGCCGCCAATCTTCCCACGGCCCTTCGCCCTGGCGCCTGGCAGCCATGCTCGGGCGCTTGCGGGATTGGCCCGCTATCCGGTAACGCAGTGCCTCCGAATGCGGCAAACTTGATGCTGCGGCGGCACTACCCTGCCCCCCGGGGCAGGCCAATAATCAGGAGAGGCTCATAATGTCCGAAACGACGAGCGATCCGCGCTATAAGCGGCGCCCGCCCAAACGCCCGCTCCGGCTCTCCTGGTCGGATGAAAGGGTGCGCGGCATTTTCTGGCAGATCGTGGTCGTCGCTGCCGTCGGCAGCCTGATCTATTGGCTCTACAGCAATACCTCCCACAATCTGGCCGTGCGGCGCATCGCGACTGGCTTTGGCTTTTTGGACCGTGAGGCTGGGCTGCCCATCGCCGAAAGCCTGATTTCTTACGAGCCCACCGATACCTATTTCCGCGCCTTGATGGTCGGCGTTTTGAATACGCTGAAGGTCGCGGTGATTGGCGTGGTGCTGGCGACCATTCTGGGAACCTTGATTGGCATTGCGCGACTTTCGAAGAACTTCCTGCTGTCGCGCATTGCCGGCGCCTATATTGAAATCATTCGCGATTTGCCGCTGCTGCTGCAATTGCTGTTCTGGTACACGATTTTGCAGGGGCTGCCCGGGCCGCGCCAAGCGCTGAAGCCCATGGAAGGGGTGGTGCTGTCCAATCGTGGCCTGAAGCTTCCTGCGCTGATCTGGGAAAATGCACATACCGCTGCGCTGGTAGTGTTTTTGCTCGGCATTATCGGCACCTGGGCTTATGGGCGCATGGCGCGCGCGAAGCAGATGGCGGATGGCCAGCCGCGCAAGGTTTGGCCCACGGCACTTGGGCTGATGCTCGCGCTTCCCGTCGCAGTCTGGTGGGGCCTGGGCGCGCCGTGGGAGATTGAATACCCCGTGCTGCGCGGCTTTAATTTCCGCGGCGGCATCAATGTCAGCCCCGAATATTTCGCGCTGCTGATCGGGCTTGTAACCTACACGGCGGGCTTCATCGCCGAAGTGGTGCGTGCGGGCATCATGTCGGTCAATCACGGGCAATGGGAAGCGGCGCAGGCACTTGGCCTAAAGCATGGATCCGTGCTGCGCCTGATTGTGATGCCGCAGGCGCTGCGCGTCATCATCCCGCCCATGACATCCAATTACCTGAACCTGACGAAGAATTCCTCGCTGGCGGTCGCGATCGGCTATCAGGATATTGTCTCCATCGCCAATACGACACTGAACCAAACGGGGCAGGCGATTGAAGGCATTGCCATCATCATGGTGGTTTATCTGACCATCAGCCTTTCGATCAGCCTATTCATGAATTGGTATAATGCGCGCATTGCGCTGGTTGAACGATAAGGAGCCGGCCATGAGCGATACAGCCATACCATCCGGCCCGCGCAAGCCGCCGATTACGGCGGTGGGGCCGATTGCCTGGGCCAAGACCAATCTGTTTTCGGGTTGGCTTTCCACAGCGGTGACGCTGGCCATGGGCTATTTGCTGATCAAGCTGGCGCTGTCCTTCATTGATTGGGCCTTTGTGAATGCGATCTGGTCCGTGCCTTCCAATGCGCAGGGACCGCAGACGCAAGCCTGCCGTGATTTGCGCGGCGCGGGCGCCTGCTGGGCGGTGATTGGCGAAAAGCACCGCTTCATGCTGTTTGGCACCTATCCTTATGAACAGCATTGGCGGCCGGCCTTGGCCTGCGTGCTATTCGTGGTGCTTTACATCATCTCCGCCATACGGAGCTTCTGGCGCTGGGAATTGGCCCTGGTCTGGATTGGGATGCTGACCGCGATTGGCATTCTGATGTGGGGCGGTGTTTTCGGGCTTTCCTATGTGCCGCAGGAACGCTGGGGTGGCCTGCCCATTACGCTGATCCTGGCGACCTTCGGGCTGGCCTTTGCCTTTCCGCTTTCCATTCTGGTGGCGCTCGGCCGAAGGTCATCTCTGCCCGCCATCAAGGTACTCTGCGTGCTTTATGTGGAACTGATTCGTGGCGTGCCGCTGATCAGCCTGCTGTTCATGGCCAGCGTCATGTTCCCGCTTTTCCTGCCGGAAGGGATGAATATTGATAAGCTGCTGCGCGCGCAGATCGCCATCATCCTGTTTGCTGGCGCCTATCTGGCCGAAGTTGTGCGCGGCGGGCTGCAAGCCCTGCCCAAGGGCCAATATGAAGCCGCCGATGCGATGGGGCTTTCCTATTGGCAGAAGACCGGGCTGATTATCCTGCCGCAGGCCTTGCGCATGGTAATCCCGCCGCTGGTCAATACCTTCATCGGCTTCTTCAAGGACACATCACTGGTGCTGATCATCGGCATCTTTGACCTGCTGACCGCCGGCAAGACCGCGATTGTGGAACCCGCCTGGCAGGGTTTCGGCGTTGAGGTCTATGTCTTTGTCGGCGCCATTTATTTGGTTTTCTGCTACGCCATGTCGAAATATAGCCGCGGGTTGGAGGCGGATTTGAACCGCCATCGCCGCCGCTGAGCCTTTGGAGACGAATATCATGAGCGCTACCGCTACCGCTGAGCAGATCGCCTCCGCCGCCCGGGCTGATGCCCCACCCGCCATTGAATTGGCCGGGGTCAATAAATGGTTCGGCGCACTGCATGTGCTGCGCGATGTGAACCTGGCCGTCGCCCCTGGCGAACGCGTGGTGGTTTGCGGCCCATCGGGTTCGGGCAAATCCACCATGATCCGCTGCATCAACCGCCTGGAAATTCACCAGGAAGGTCGTATCGCCGTGGAAGGGATCGAACTTACCGATGATGTGCGCGCGCTGGATGCGATCCGCCGCGAAGTCGGCATGGTGTTCCAATCCTTCAATCTTTTCCCGCATCTGACGGTGCTGGAAAACTGCACCCTGGCGCCCATCTGGGTGCGACGCACGCCCAAGAAGGAAGCGGAAGAATTGGCGATGGAATTGCTTGCGCGGGTGAAAATCCCCGAACAGGCGTTGAAATATCCGGGCCAGCTTTCCGGCGGGCAGCAGCAGCGCGTGGCCATTGCCCGCGCCCTTTGCATGCGCCCCAAGATCATGTTGTTTGATGAGCCTCCCTCCGCCCTCGATCCCGAAATGATCAAGGAAGTGCTCGATGTGATGGTGGAATTGGCCGGCACGGGCATGACCATGATGGTGGTCACCCATGAAATGGGCTTCGCCCGCCAGGTCGCGGACCGCGTGGTCTTTATGGACCAGGGTGAGGTGGTGGAGGTCGGCACCCCCGATCAGGTCTTTAATGCGCCCAAGACCGACCGGCTCAAGCTATTTTTGAGCCAGATCCTGCGCGGGCATTGAATGCCCGCCATGTGCCGGGTGCAAGACAAAGCTCTTGCATCCCAGCGCTGAAGGCGCAGAGTCCGCCACCATGAGCACCCCCGCCGCTACAGACCGTGCTACCCCATCGCTTGCCTTGATTTTGGGTGTGCTGGGCGTAGTTTATGGCGATATCGGCACTTCGCCGCTTTACGCCATGCGCGCTGCCGCCAGCCATTTCGAAGACGGCGGGGTGGAGGCTTGGGAAGTACTTGGCCTGCTCAGCCTGATCATTTGGGCGCTGATCCTGACCGTCACGGTGAAATACGTCGCCTTCGTGCTGCGCGCCGATAATCGCGGCGAAGGCGGAATTTTGGCGCTGATGGCGCTCGCGCAGCGCGGCGTGGAAAGCCCGCGGATGCGCTGGATTTTGGCTCTGATCGGCATTGCCGGCGCTTGCCTGTTCTTTGGCGATGGCATCATCACGCCCGCGATTTCCGTGCTTTCGGCGGTGGAGGGGCTAAAGGTTGTCTCACCACATTTTGAAAAAGCGGTGCTGCCAATTTCGGTG
>CAZLGY010000063.1:11787-12111 GCA_964559165.1 uncultured Chryseobacterium sp. | reverse complement strand
CTTTGTTTTTGGTGCAATATCGCGGCACGGCGAAAATGGGCGCATTGTTCGGCCCCATCTGCGCGGCTTGGTTCCTGGTGATCGGCCTGCTTGGGCTGTGGGAAGTGCTGCATAATCCAGGGGTGTTAGCCGCGCTTTCACCCCATTGGGGCATCACTTTCTGCCTGCATTACAAAATGATGGCCTTTATCGCCTTTGGTTCAGTGGTGCTGGCGGTCACAGGGGCTGAAGCACTTTATGCCGATATGGCGCATTTTGGGCGCCGGCCCATTCGTTGGGCTTGGCTGGTAATTGTATTGCCTTCTCTGGTGCTGAATTATCTTG
>CAZLGY010000063.1:0-11777 GCA_964559165.1 uncultured Chryseobacterium sp. | reverse complement strand
CCCTTCTTCTTTCTCGCGCCCGAATGGTTCCGCCTGCCCTTGGTGTTGCTCGCCACAGCCGCCACCATCATCGCAAGCCAGGCGATGATTTCCGGCGCCTATACCATTGCCCGGCAATGTGTGCAGCTTGGCTTCCTGCCGCGGCTTGTGGTGCACCACACCAGTGAAACCGAAGAAGGTCAGATCTACCTGCCGCAGGTGAATTTCGCACTGCTGATTGGCGTTTTGATCCTAGTCGTGAGCTTCCGTGATTCGGAACGTCTGGCCGCCGCCTATGGCATTGCCGTGACCGGCACTTTTGTCTGCACTTCCTGGCTGGCCATGGTGGTATTCCGGCGCAAATTCGGCTGGCCCATCCTTGGGGTGCTTGGCGTTTTCCTGCCGTTACTCGCGCTTGATGCGGCCTTCTTCCTTTCAAATGTCTTGAAAATTCCCGAAGGCGGTTATGTGCCGCTGGTACTGGGCATTATACTTTTCGTGATCATGCTGACGTGGCATCGCGGGCGGGAATTGCTGTTCGCGCGCATTCGCCAGGATGGGCTGCCTCTTAAATCCTTCATCGCGCGCCTGCCGCAATCGCGCACCGTGCGCGTGCCCGGCACAGCGGTTTTCATGACCAGCCAGGCGGAATTCCTGCCCGGCGCGCTGCTGCATAATCTGAAGCACAATAAGGTTTTGCATGAACGCGTTCTGTTCGTGACCGTGACGAACGAAGATGTGCCGCAAATCGGTGCCGATCGCCGCCGGGCGGTGGAGGAATTGGCGCCCAATATCTATCGCGTTGCGCTCCGCTATGGTTTCCAGGAAAGCCCCAATATCCCGCGTGAGCTTGAGGCATTGGGCGAATTCGGCATTCCCTATGAACCCATGCAGACTTCCTATTTCCTGGGGCGGGAGACAGTGGTGGCGGCAGCCGTGCCGAAAATGTCACGCTGGCGGCAATGGCTTTTCATGCTGCTGAGCCGCAATTCACTTTCCGCCACGGAATTCTTCCGCATCCCATCAGACCGCGTGGTGGAATTGGGCGTGAAGGTCGCGATCTGAAAAGTGATTGGGGCTTTGCAGAGCCTGATCTAGTATTCTGCCAGGCATACAGGAGGCGCTGAGCATGGAGCGGATGCTGGTGACACTCTCGCTCGCGGCGGGGCCGGGGTTTCCGCTGGGCTGCGTGGATCATCGCTACGAGATTGAATTGGCCCTTGATGCGGCGGGCCACCCCGATGCGCTTGCCTGGGCAGAGGATCCTGCCCCCTGGCGCGCGCGGCGCTACCGGCCGGATGCGCCGCCCGAACAGGGCGACGTGCAATATGATGGCGATAATGGCTGGTTCATCCGCTTCAGCGGCAGCCAGGCCGAACGCCTGGATGCGCCAGAGGCACGCTTTGACCCTGGCACCAGCCCGATCAGGCCAGGCGAACATGTCACGATTACGGAGCTGGAAGGTGGCTTGTTTGATTACCGCATTGTAGCGGTATCAGCTTCCTGATTGGGGTGGTGGAGCCAAGGGGAATCGAACCCCTGACCTCTTGAATGCCATTCAAGCGCTCTCCCAACTGAGCTATGGCCCCCCAAGGAAGAGGCGCGGTATTAGCGCCCGGATGATCGTTCGGCAAGGGGGTAGACCCTTCCCGAATAGCAATTCTGAGAGTAGTGATCCGTTCGAAACGGCAAGGCATGAGGTCCAACCCCATGAAAAAGATTTATCCGGACGCCAAAGCAGCACTTTCCGGGCTGCTGCGCGATGGCATGGTGATCCATTCCGGCGGCTTCGGGCTTTCGGGCATTCCAACGTTGCTTATTGAGGCCATTCGCGAATCCGGCGTGAAGGACCTCACGGTGGTGTCCAACAACGCCGGGGTGGATGATGCCGGTTTGGGCCTTCTGCTCAAAACGCGCCAAATCCGCAAAATGATTTCAAGCTATGTCGGTGAAAATGCCGAATTCGCCCGGCAATACCTGGCCGGTGAGTTGGAGATTGAATTCAACCCGCAAGGCACCCTGGCCGAGCGCATCCGCGCCGGCGGCGCTGGCATCCCGGCCTTTTTCACTAAAACCGGCGTTGGCACGGAAGTCGCCAAGGGCAAGGAAACCCGCGAATTTGATGGCGAGACCTATGTGATGGAACGCGGCATTGTCGCCGACCTTGCCATCATCCACGCCTATATGGGCGATCATGAAGGCAATCTGGTCTATCGAAAGACCGCGCGGAACTTCAACCCGATGATGGCAACTGCAGCGCGCGTCACGGTGGCGCAGGTGGAACATTTGGTGCGGCCTGGCGAGATTGACGCGGACCATATCCACACGCCCGGTATATTCGTGAAGCGCATGATCACCTGCCCGCCCGGCTACGAAAAGCGCATTGAACAGCGCACTGTCCGCAAACACGCGCCCGCCGCCGCGGCCGGCGCTGAATCCCAGGGTTAAGGAGAAAAACCATGGCCTGGAATCGCGATGAAATGGCCGCTCGTGCGGCGCGCGAATTGCAAGATGGCTTTTATGTGAACCTTGGCATCGGCATCCCGACTCTGGTTGCCAATCACGTGCCTGCCGGCTTCAATGTGCAGCTGCAAAGCGAAAACGGCATGCTGGGCCTTGGCCCCTTCCCCTACGAAGGTGAAGAAGATGCTGATCTGATCAATGCCGGCAAGCAGACCATCACGCAATTGCCGACCAGTTCCTTCTTCGATTCCGCGCAATCCTTCGGGATGATCCGCGGCGGGCATATTGACCTTTCCATCCTGGGCGCCTTGCAGGTGGCCGAAAATGGCGATCTCGCCAATTGGATGATCCCCGGCAAGATGGTGAAGGGCATGGGCGGCGCCATGGACCTGGTGGCCAGTGCGGACAACATCATCGTGTGCATGCTCCATACCAACAAGGCCGGCGAAAGCAAGCTGTTGAAGCAATGCACCCTGCCGCTCACCGGTGTGGGCTGCGTGAAGAAGATCGTCAGTGACCTGGGGATGTTCGAGGTGACCCCGAACGGCTTCAAACTGCTGGAGCGCGCGCCGGGTGTGAGCGTGGAGGAGATCAAGGCGAAGACCGAAGGACGGCTGGTGGTGGAGGGGGATGTGCCGGAAATGGCGGTATGAAGGGATGTCCCCCCGGGGATCGAAGGGTTATTTTCGCCCACCAGTGTTGCCTCCTGCGAATGTCCATCGCCAGCCTTTCCATCATCATACCCGCCTACAATGAGGAGCGGACCATCCACCTCATCCTGGACAAGGTGCGGGCGGTTGACCTGATGAACGGCATTTCAAAGGAAGTGATCATCGTGAACGATGGATCGCGGGACGGCACTGTGGAAGCAGCGAGGCGCTACATGGAAGCGCATCCCTCCATGGGTATCAAGTTCTATGACCAGCCCCGCAACATGGGCAAGGGTGCCGCCATCCATCGCGGCATCCGCGAGGCTACGGGCGACTATCTGATCGTGCAGGACGCCGACCTGGAGTATGATCCACGGGAGTACAACGACCTGCTGCGGCCTGTTGTAGAGGGCTTTGCTGACGTGGTCTATGGTTCACGTTTCATGGGCCATCACCCCCACCGCATCCTGTTCTTCTGGCACAGCATCGGCAACACGTTCCTGACCTTCCTGTCCAATGCGTTCAACAACTTGAACCTCACGGACATGGAGACCTGCTACAAGCTCATCCGCAGCGATATCGCCAAAGGGCTTGACCTGCGTGAGCGGCGCTTCGGATTCGAGCCCGAGGTGACCGCCAAGCTGGCACGCGTGCCGGGCATCCGCATCTATGAAGTGGGCATCAGCTACTACGGACGCACCTATGCAGAGGGAAAGAAGATCGGCTGGAAGGACGGTTTCCGCGCGATCTGGTGCATCCTGAGGTACGGACTGCGATAGGCGCTCATGGCATCCCCTACGGACAACCCACAACACTTGCTGGGCACGTCGCCGGGAGGTTGGTGGGGAGGTGCTCCGTCCCCCGCCCTGTTCAGCCTGCTGCTCACCGGTGGCATCGGACTCCTCCTGGTGTGCCGCAGCTGGTTCAGCAACCCCATTGCATGGGATGGCTTCGGTTATTTCCTCTACCTGCCACTGCTTTTCATCCATAACGACCTGGGCATGACGGATCCCGGCATCGTGCGGGACATGTTCGCCACGTATGCGCCATCGGATACGTTCTACCAGGCACACCAGGCACCCTCCGGGCTGTGGGTGATCCGCTACACCCCGGGGCTTGCATTGCTGCATGCGCCGGGCTTCCTTGTGGCGCATCTGCTGGCCGCCCCGCTGGGCTTTGCATCGGATGGGCTTTCGCCACCCTACCAGGTGGCAGTCCTCATCACGTCCCTCTGCTGGCTCTGGGCCGGGCTCTACTGGCTGCTGCAATTCCTGCGCATGCTGGTGCCCGGGTTCGTTCCGTTCATGGCAACCACCCTCATCCTCTATGGCACCAACCTGTTCGACCAGGCCGTAGAGCATCCCCTGATGACCCACCTCTACACCTTTGCGCTGTTGTCAGCATTGTTGTGGAGCACCCACCGGTGGCATGCAGCGCCCTCGGTCAGCGGGGCCTGTGCAATGGGCCTTGCACTGGGGCTATCAATGCTGGTGCGCCCCACCAACATCCTGGCGATGCTGATACCGCTGCTATGGCCGCTCGGGAGCCTGGGTCCCATCGGCAAGATCAGGGAGGTCATCAACAGGCATCTTGTGCCACTGCTATTTTTCGTGGCCTGCACCGCCGCCCCTGTATGCATCCTGCTCCTTTATTGGAGGATCGTTGCAGGCACCTGGTTTTACAACAGCTACCAGAACCCGGGCGAGGGCCTGGACCTTCTTCACCCCCACCTGGCATCGTTCCTCTTCAGCTACCGCAAAGGGTGGTTGCTCTACACCCCGATAGCCCTCGTGGGCCTTGTTGGCCTTGCCTTCACAACACACCCGTCGCTGCGCAGGCTGCGCCTTCCGCTATGGAGCTTCCTGGTGGTCTTCCTTTACGTGGTGAGCACCTGGACCGTCTGGTATTATCCGGGGGGCTTCGGGCAGCGCGCGGCAGTGGATGTGCTGCCTGTGGTGGCCGTGGGCCTGACCTTTGCGCTCCAGCGGGCGGCCCGATCGCCGGGAAGCGAACAGCTCGCCCTGGGCTTGGTGGTATCGTTGCTTGTGGTGTTCCTGCACTTCCAGTTGTGGCAACAACGCCAGCATTTCCGTCCGGCCGATCGCATGACAAAGGCCTACTATTGGGCCACGTTCCTTCAACGGGAACCGGACACCACGCTGTTCCACCTGCTGGGGCCGGACCGGGTTGTGGAGCAGGAGGCACCCGTGCTGGGGCAGGTCCGCGAGCATGCATGGTGGAACGTGCACCCGGAGAACGGGCAGATGGAATATGTCCTGGCATCAGGAACGCCGTTCACCCCGGCCTGGGAGCGCCCGTTCCACCTCCTCACGGACGGGGACCACGCATGGGTGGAAGTGCGGGGGGAGCTCTTCGCTGCGGATACGCTTGGACTGCAGGCGGACCTCGTACTGCACATGGTCCATGAGGACACCTATGGATACCGGACGTTCAGCCTCGCCGATGCCACACCGGTCCGGCTCATGGAGTGGGTGCCCTTCACCTGTTATTACCTCACACCTGTTCCAAGGCGGTCCACGGATATCTTGCGGGTGTATGCCTGGCACCGCAATGGCCCGCCGATCCGTTTGCGGAACCTCCGGGTGACATCGCTCGTGCCCCTGTCCCAATGACCGATACCACGCTTCACCGCTTGCGCCGTCCCCGGTTCCATGGTTCACTCTGGCCCCTGCTTGCGATGCTTCTGTTCACCGCCTGCATGGACCGCAGCGGCGATGGCTTTGTGCGCATCAAGGAGGGCCGCATGGTGCTGCATGACCAACGCTATTTCCCCCTGGTCATGAACTACCAGGTGAACCTGGTGGTGGATGGCGAACGCATCTGGGCTGCATCCTACAACGGATACAACACCGACGACAGGTTCCGCTTCACCGACCCGGCCCAGGCCGCCGAGCAAATGCGGGCCGAGCTGTTGCTCATGCGGTCACTGGGGTTCAATGCTGTGCGCGTGGTGCATTTCACGGAAGGGCCCGTGCCCGGTGATGGCACCGGGCGTCCAGCGTTGAAGGCACGTTCCCTGGATGGTACCGACCTGCTGATCGACATGGAGGACCCTGTGGTCCGGCAGGCCTACCTCTCAGCGATCACCGACTTCATGGCCATCGCGCGTTCAGCGGACATGCGGGTGATCCTGCTCACCACCATCCACAACGACCGCGCTGGTTCCAGGGAACACTTCTCCCTGGTGGCGGATCACTTGCGCAACGACACGAGCGTGCTGGCGTTCGACCTGTTCAATGAGCCCCTCTACTTCGATCTTCCTGCGCGGCGAAAAGAGGATGTGCATACGATCGTCCGTTCCTGGCGAAACCTCGCCAAGGCCCATGCCCCACACCACCTGGTCACCATCGGGCTGACGGGTATCCGGGAGGTTCACGCCTGGGACCCCCACCTCTTGGATGTGGACTTCATTTCGTTCCATCCCTATGAGTACGAACCGGACCAGGTCCTGAACGAGATCAAATGGTATGGAACGCATGTGCGCACCCCGTGGATGATCGGCGAGACCTCCCTTCCGGCGGACGATGATTCGGTGAGCTATGCGGACATGGCCACGTTCGCCCAGCGGACCCTTGACCAGGTGGTGGCCTGCGGCGGCATCGGATATTCGTGGTGGCAGTTCAAGGATGTTCGTTGGGGCCGCTTCCACTCTGATTTCATGGGGCTGCTTTCCATGGAAGGGGAGCTTCCGGTGGATGGGGCGCGGGTGCCGGTGATCGGCCGGATCAAGCCCGCCGCCGATGTGTTCCGCGGCTTTGACGCGAACGCGGCCAGGCCACCCTGCGAAGAACTGCCCAACTACCTCAACTATTCAGGGCACACCTTCAGCCGGATCACCGGCCGCTTGGTGGACGAGGGTGACCGCCCCATCGTGGGGGGAGTGGTGATCGCATGGAACCGCGAATACACCCACTCCTATCACACCACATCCCGAGCGGATGGCACCTTTGAGCTGAAGGGTGACATGCACTTCCATCACTGGATGGCATCCTCCCTTGATCACACCATGGTTCGGGAGTCCCTTGCACCCAGTGGTTTCCGGAGGGATGCCAAGGGAGTGTTCTCCTTCCACCTCGGGGAACTGCGGCTGCGACACATGCACCGCAGCGTACACTGAGCAAGCGATCCGTGCTCAGTGCACGCCTTCCGGTAGTGGCCCCAGAAAGAAGATCGTACCACCATCAGCGCGGTCGGACCAGGCATACAGGGCACCTTCCCCGTTGCTGCTGACGAACTTGCCATTGTCTGCGCGCAACACGAATCCACCATCGCCGGCGGCTTGCGGCATGAAGAGGCAGAAGTCTCCGGCCACCGGTGCATTGGCGCGCAGGGCCAGGTCCCCTTCGGAAAGGTCCGCTGACACGAAGAGGCCGTTCGACGCCATCAGGGCCACCCGGCCATCCCGGGCATGCACCATGGCAAAGCTGGTAGCCAGCGCCGGTGCCGTACGCTGTACACCCAGCATGCCGTCCACCCCCTGCCCCACCACAACATGGGCGCCTCCCCATACCCCAAGGCTTCCCCGTTCCTGACGGATGAACACTTCGCCGACATTGCCTATGGAGGTGATCTCCGGAACGGTGGCCCGGTGCCTCTTGGTCCAGTCGGCCAACGACGAGCTGTCCATGCGATCGAAGAAGGGCATGAACGCATCCGGCAGGTATAGAAAATATCCGTTCACCGTGGGCGTCCCGCTCTCCTGCGCAGCGAGCATGACGCTCACCTGCTCGCGCACCACCCGTTCAAACAGTTGGGAGGAAGGCGTGGGCGGCAGCACCGGACACCAAGCGATGGCGGCACACGAAGGTCCACAACGCTCATCGATGTATCGGGCGATGTTCCGGACCTCACGCTCCGAGCTGTACTTGTCGAATGAGCGGATGGTGCTGGTATCGATGC
The DNA here is from genome assembly GCA_964559165.1 of uncultured Chryseobacterium sp. GTDB lineage: Bacteria > Bacteroidota > Bacteroidia > Flavobacteriales_F > PHOS-HE28 > PHOS-HE28. The sequence goes on along the minus strand of CAZLGY010000063.1, from coordinate 3,765 downwards.
GCTGGTCCAACGCAGTGACAAGTGGCAGCACAACGGCTACCGCAAGGCCGCTCCAGGCGCCCCTGTCCAGGGTGCGCGCACCGCGTGCAAGCATCAACGCGAACAGGAAGGCTTGAAGCAGGATGAACCGGTCAACGGACCGGAGCATACCGACCACCGGTAGCGCATGTACCAGGCGATAGGCGGAATAGGCGCCCACCTGCAAGCAGATCAGGAACAACAGGGAGAAAGCGAGCAGGATGACCCTTGACCCCGCTCTCCACGAAGGTTCCATGGATCGGCGCCAACTGGACCAGGCGGTGAGAAGGACCCCGAACCAGGCGGTGGCGCCCATGAAGTGTTGGTGATACCACCACTCCGGGAACACCCGCTCCTCCGTCATGCCAAGGTCGCGCCAACTAATGGCCCCGGGATGTGTCAGGAAATGCGAGGTGATACGCGGTATCCGATGAGACACCTCGTCGTAGGCATGATGGCCCATGTTCGCCCTGGCGCCCAGATAATGGTCCAGCAGCGGCACCAACAAAAGCGCTCCAAGCGCTGCGATACCAAAGATCCCGGGCCATGTGCGCCGATCCCGAAACCGGCTCCGCCAAGAGCGGTTGTGGGGCATCACCGATCGTGCGACCAGGAGCAGGAGTACGCCAACCACCAAAACAACCCCCACTTCGAACGAGCACCAGAATTGGTAAACCGTGGCAAGCATTGCGAGCCACGCCCACCGGGAGCCTTCACCCTGCCAGGCACGCCACCAACATAGCAGGGCGATGGGCAGCATGAAGCGGGGGTGGACCTGTGCCTGGTTGAGCTGCCCGACCTGGTGGATGCCGAACGCATAAATGAAAGCGCCGCATGCAGCTGTGACAGGGGTGCCTCCCCAAAGCCGGAGCGCCGACCAGGCGGCCCAATAGTTGAGCGCGAACAGGACGGCGATCCACAGCTGGAAGGAGGTCTCGCGGCTCCACCCGGCACGTCGGAACACATCGTACACCGGTGCGGTGCCCAGCAAGGTCTCGACACGGCCCATCACATCGCGCTCGGGTACCAGGAAGGGCGCATCCCAATAGGCTCGTTCCTTGCCGGAACCGACCCGGTGGAAATGCTCAAGGACCAGATTGCTCACGCGGGCATCGCCGAGGTCGCCGGGTATCAGGTCCTTGCCGGGTCCGAACAGGCCTGCCGGCACCGTCCACATCCCCCAGGCAAAGAGGCCAAGCACGATGATCCACTTGAAGGGGGCTTCAAGCAGCTTATGCAAGGATGTGTTCGCATTCATCGTGCCGGGGCTGATATCATGACCTGGACCCGCTTCACACGATCATCACCCCACGCTTCTCCATCAACGGCACGGTGGTGAAGTTGGTCTCCTCGATGCTGCCTGCCACGAAGATGTACTTCCGGTCGTACAGTACACCCTGCAGGTAGAAGCTGAGCCAGTACTGGTTGTTCAGCGCGAAGACATCCTCCACGATGCGTTCGATGCGTGCCCAGCTGCGGGGACCGAGGCGCTCCAGGTAATGCCGCATTTCGCTGGTGCGTCGATCTTCACCGGCCATCTCACCATAACCGCGGGAACTCACCAGCACGTTCTCCAGAGCGTCATCACGCAGGTTCACCAGGTACACGTACCAGGCCAACTCCCCTTCCTCGTCCAATTCGCGGACCACGGCCATCGCCACATCCTGCACCGTGGGGCGATCAATATCCTTCTGCATTGGCTTCCTTCCGTGTGAGGCGGTAACGACCTGTGTGATCCAGCAACGCACCTACACCTTGCGACCCGCAAGATCGCGTGCGATCGCGATCCAGGCAAAGACGTCGGTGGGATGGCCGCGTTCGTTCACCTCTTCGCGCTTCATGCCCGTACGCACCAACACCAGGTCATCGGCGGGCAGCACCACCACGTATTCACCATGGAAGCCGCGGCAGTACCAGACCGGCTGCCCGTCCAGTTCGGCCAGCCACCAGAAGTAGCCGTAACGTTGGTTGGGGCTGCCCTTGTCCGTGATGGCGGCAGGGGTCAGCGAGGCCTGCCAGAATTCCGTATCGATGAGCTGCCGTCCCTGCCAACGGCCACTGTCGAGGTACAGCTGGCCGATGCGGCCGAAATCGCGGGCCGTGGCATACAGGCAGCAGAAGGCCTTGAAGTCACCGTCCGCGCGGTCCTTGCCCCAATACGCCGGATGCTCGCATCCCAGGGGGCCCCATATCTTCTCTCGCACGAGGTCGTCCAGTTGGCGGCCATAAGCGGCCTCCAGCACCTCGGCCATGATCTGGGTGCTCCCGCTGATGTAGTCGAGGTTCACGCCAGGCTCCTCCCGGCATGGTTGCATCAGGCTCAGCTCGCGCACGTTGGTTCCATAGTAGCCCTTCGCGTTGTCGCTGAAAGGGTCGGCACCGCTCTCGCTCCAATCCAGGCCGGTGCTCATGGTGAGGAGGTGCCACAGGGTGATCTTGCCGTAGCAGCCTTCCTTGTACTCGGGCAGGAAGTCTCCGACCGGCTGGAACACATTGTTGATGCGGCCCTCCTTCATGGCGATACCTGTTAGCAGGCTGATGTAGCTCTTGGCCACGCTGAAACTGTTGCTGACGCTGTCGGCATCCCAGCCGCTCCAGTACTGTTCGAAGAGGATGCTGTCGTGTTGGAACACCGCGAAGCCCACGCTGTGTAGCTCCTTCAGCTTCGCCTCCTGCTCCGGGGTGAGGGCGAGCTGGCCATAGCGCTTGCTCTGAGGCCAGGGTTGTGGCCGGTCTGCGGGGATGGTGGCGTAGGGGAAGAAGTCGCGGTCGTCGATCTCCGGACTGGTGCGACCGATGAGATAGGTATGGCGCACCCCACGGGGGAGATGGTCGTTTCCGGTGATGTATGCAAGTACAACAAGGGATCCGACCACAAGGATGATCCAGAGCAGAAGCTTGAAAAGGGTGCGCATGAAGGAGGTATGATGTCGAAGATACGCGCCTTAACCGACCAGCTCCACATCGAAAAGGTCCGCCAGTTCCATGCGTAACCGGTCCTTCACTGCTTCCATGTCCAACGGCTCGCCCAATTCACGGGCCATGCTGGTCACCCCTTTATCCGCGATACCGCAAGGCACGATATGCTCGAAGTAGCCGAGGTCGGTGTTCACATTGAAGGCGAAGCCGTGCATGGTGACCCAGCGACTGGCGCGGATGCCGAAGGCGCAGATCTTGCGCGCCTTGAACGGGTCGGTCCAGTCCAGCCACACGCCTGTCAGCCCATCGATGCGGCCAGCCTTGATGCCGTAAGCCTCCAGCGTGCCGATCACAGCTTCCTCCAGGGTGCGCAGGAAGCGATGGATATCGGTGAAGTGATGGTCGAGGTCGAAGATGGGATAGCCCACGATCTGCCCCGGGCCGTGGTAGGTGATGTCGCCGCCGCGGTCGATGGGGAAGAACTGCACGCCCTTCTCGCGCAACCCTTGTTCGTTCAGCAGCAGGTGGCTCTGCTGGCCGCTCTTCCCCAGCGTGTACACATGTGGGTGCTCGCAGAAGAGGAGGTGGTCCTCGGTGGGTACCTGGGCGTCGGCCGGCAGGTTACGGTTGGTCACCTTGCGCTCAATGGTCTCCTTGAAGAGCTGTGTCTGCAGGTCCCAGGCAGCAGCGTAATCGATCGGGCCGAGGTCGCGGAAGTGAACGTGTCTCACAGGGACAAAGGTCGGGGAAGAGTAGCTAGCAGCTAACGGCTGCTCGCCACTCACTTCACCTCGGCCAGCTTCCCCTTGAGCATGTTGATCACGGCGA
>CAZLGY010000062.1:0-16940 GCA_964559165.1 uncultured Chryseobacterium sp. | reverse complement strand
GCGGTGAGGTCCACCTCTTCCCATTCCGAACAGAGAAGTTAAGCTCACCAGCGCAGATGGTACTGGGTCAAAAGCCCGGGAGAGTATGTCGTCGCCGATCTGAACCCCGTCCAGCAATGGTCGGGGTTCTTTTTTTCCCCCCGGCACCATCACCAACCCATGGCAGCGCCCTGCTCCCCGCTGTTGCTTACCCTGCTCTGCTGCAGCCTCAGCGCCGCAGCCCAGCGGATCAGTGGTGATCTTCGCTTCAACGAACGCCCCGCCACCGTTGCCCTCTTCGCCACGATCGGCGGTGGTACGCGAACCGTGGCCGTAGCGCCCGTTGACGAACGTGGCCGGTTCTCGTTCGGGACCCTTCCCCTCGAAGCGGGCTTTTACGAACTCGCGGTGAATGACAGCGACAGGGTTGATCTTATCCTCGGAACGCACGACCTTGAAGTGCGCCTCACTTTCGCCGGCCGGCCGCTCCAGGAGCACGTCACTGTGGAAGTGTCCGAAGAGAATACGCTCCTTTGGCGCTACAAGGCCATCAGCCGTGCCCACCAGCACGTGCTGGCTGCCATCCGTACAGAACTTGCTGCCGCTTCACCCCGGGACAGCGAACTGCTGGACCGCCTCTCCGAGCGCGAACGCAGAGCCGACGCAGCAAAGGCACGCGAGCTCGATGCCCTGCTCCGGGAGCATCCGTCCAGTTACTTCGCCTTCGCGGTGAACGCCGACCGCCGGCTGATGGCGGCACTTCCCCATGGAGCGGAGGCCTGGCGTAACGCTGTCGATCTATGCGACCGTCGGCTGCTGCGATCCGACCTCTTCACCAAGGCCGTGCTTGGCAACCTGCAGCTGGCCGACGACCGCCCCTTGGAACAGGTATGCGACGAACTGCTTGGCAAATGCCGGTCCGATAGCCTCATCTGGACCACCATGCGTGCGCATTTGATCCAACTGTTCGATGCGAACGGGCCCGATCCGGTCGCCCAATACTTGGTGGACCGCTATGTGGCAGGGCCGGATGCTGCTTGGCCGGCGGATCAGCGGACGCTCGCTGGCTTGGAGGACCTCCTCAAAAGGTCCATTGGCGCACACGTGGCGGCGGATGATCCGTGGCCGTTCCGCCATGGCGCCGTGCAACGCTCTGTGGACGTTTTGGCGCGTGCGCGGCTGACCTTGGTCTTCTTCTTCAGCTGCTCGTGCGGTCACTGCCATGATCAGATGCCCGGTGTACAGGCGCTTCACCAACGGTACAGTGCCGACGAACTGCAGGTGATCGGTGTGGCGCTGGATGCCGACAGCATGGCCGTCGATGCCACCTTGCGTGAAGCGGGCTTGTCCTTTCCAGTGGCCAGCTCCTTCCGGGCATGGGGCGAACCGCTGGCCAGCGCGTGGGGCGTGAGCGGGACCCCGTCTTTCTTCCTGTTGGACAATGAACGACGCATCGTGGCCAAGCCCTTCGATCATGTGGAAGCGGCACGCGAAGTGGAACTCTACCTGACCCCCACTACCAGATAGCGCTCCAGGAGCGGAAGTGTGCGGGCCACGTGAGCGGGGGGGGGACGCGGTCGAAAATGCCGAACACCGAGGATCCAGAGCCGCTCATGGACGCATAGGCCGCGCCGGCTGCGTACAGTTGCTCCACCACTTGGCCGATCTCCGGATGCATGGCGATCACCGGAGCCGCCAGGGTGTTCGGCAGCAGCCGGGGCCACTCCCCGATCGGTCGAAGCACACGCTGCCCAAGGTCCAGCAGCTCACCGGTAGGCACGCAGGCCCCGTAGGCAGTGGCCGTTGAAACATGGATGCCCGGGTTCACGAGCACCAGGTGGTGGCCGCGCAGGTCAAGGTCAACCGGCTCCAGGAGTTCTCCACGACCGCGTGCCAATTGCGGGCGCTTCTGCAGGAAATACGGGCAGTCGCTGCCCAACCTGGCGGCCAGTCCAGCCAGTTTCGCATGATCGAGCCCAAGGTCCAACAGCGTGTTCAGCATCATGAGCGCATGCGTGCCGTCACTGGAACCACCTCCCAGACCTGCACCCATGGGGATCGCTTTCAGCAGATGCACTTCCAGGGCGGGCAGGGAATGCGCCTGCTGCAGCGCGCGGATCGCTTTGTGCACCAGGTCCTGTTCCACCGGTCCGTCGATCGCGGCGCCATGGCGCGTATAGCTGATGCTGTTCGCCGAGCCGCTTTCATCCACACGGATCTCAAGTGCATCCGTCAGCGGCACGGGCACCATCACACTTTCGATCTCATGGTACCCATCGCTGCGGCGGCGGACCACATTGAGGCCCAGGTTGATCTTGGCGAACGGGAAGGTGAGCATGGTGCGCGAAGGTATCCAGCCTCCGGTCCGGATGTGCACGACCGCAGTACCTTCGCCTTCCGAAACCCTTCGCATGGAGACCTACCTGGAATTCGAGAAGCCGATCCAGCACCTGGCAGAGCAGATCGCCAAATTGAAGGAAGTGGGCGCCCAGAGCGATGTGGACGTGAACGCCACGCTGAAGGACCTTGAGCGGAAGCTGGCCGAAACGCGAACGCAGCTCTATGCAGGCCTCACTCCATGGGAGCGTGTGCAGGTGAGCCGACACCCGGACAGGCCCTATACGCTCAAATACATCGACCGTGTATCCAACGGCACGTTCATCGAGTTGCACGGTGATCGCACCGTGAAGGACGACAAGGCCATGGTCGGCGGCTTCGGCTCCATCGATGGTCGCACCGTCATGTTCATCGGCCAGCAGAAGGGCATCAACACGAAGATGCGCCAGTACCGCAACTTCGGCATGCCCAAGCCCGAAGGCTATCGCAAGGCACTGCGCCTGATGAAGCTGGCCGAGAAGTTCAACAAACCGGTGGTCACCTTCATTGATACGCCGGGCGCTTTCCCGGGTCTGGAGGCTGAGGAGCGCGGTCAGGGAGAGGCCATTGCACGGAACCTTTTCGAGATGATGCAGCTCCGTGTGCCGGTGATCTGTGTGATCATCGGTGAGGGTGCCTCCGGCGGTGCGCTGGGCATCGGGATCGGCGACAAGGTGCTGATGCTGGAGAACACCTGGTACTCCGTGATCTCCCCTGAGTCCTGCAGTTCCATCCTGTGGCGGAGCTGGGACTACAAGGAGCAGGCCGCCAGCGCGCTCAAACTGACCGCCACCGACATGCTCGCCAACAAGCTCATCGATGGGGTGGTCCCTGAGCCCGTGGGTGGGGCCCATGCGAACCCGGATGCCGCGTGCGACCTGGTGAAGGCGGAACTCGTGAAGCACCTTTCCAAGTTGGTGAAGACGGACGCCGACAAGCTGGTGGAGCGTCGCATCAGGAAGTTCTGTGAGATGGGTGTGGTGCTGAAGGCCAAGGCCTGATCAGCGGTTCAGGACCACTTCCAGCTGTGCCATGCCGGCGGGTACGGTCCATGAGCCGAGAACGGCCCCACTGGTGGGTGATACCTGCTTGATCTGGCCGTCCATCAATGCCCACAGGCTCCCTGCGGCATCATCGTAGGCAATGCTCTGCACGGGTCCTCCATCAGCAAGGTCGGTGAGCCCCGTGGACGTGCGGTAGCGCTTGATGCCACTGGATGTGGCGAGGAAGTGATCACCGGTGCTGGTGCTCACCACATCGTAAAGCAGTATCCCTGGCACGTCGGCCTCGCTGATGGTGCCGCCCTGTGCCATATAGATGGAACGGATCACCATGGCACCGTTGCCGTTTCCGAAGGAGAGCACCCGTTGCCCACCGGCGCTCCGCAGGGCGATGCAGGCGTGGTCCAAGGGGCGCCACGTGAGCGCATCGCCCGACACGTACGCATGTTCGGTCAGTCGCCAAGTGTTCCCCACCTCATCGAAGGCGCTGCTGACCACACGGTCTGCAAGGGGTAGCAGGGCATGGCTCACCGTGCCGGGGAACGACCAGCCGTTGAACACCTGGGTGCCACTGCGCAGATAGCCGGCCACGCGCCCATCGTCCATGCCAATGTAGACGCGGTCATCGAAGGGAGCATGGCCAAGGCCGCGGAAGAAGGGGCGTCCGGATGTGGCCGGTGTTCCATTGGCAGCGAGCGTGCTCCAGCTTCCGGTGTAGCTTCTCCGTTGCAACGGGCCCTGGTCGCTGCCGGCCAGGAACACGTCCGTCCCGATGGCCAGCAGCGGACCGATGTCGGCAGGGCCATACCATGCTTCGGACCCGGTCACCGGGTCGAACCGGAACACAACGCCGGTGGTTCCGGGTGGGGGTGCCAGCAGAACGGCAAGGCGCTGCAGCGGCGCGGGCAGCAGGGTCACCGTCCGGAACGCGCGGCCATCGTTGCGGCCGTCGCTCGCCCTTACGGTGAGGGTGAGGGTTCCACCCACGAGGGTCTCATCGGTGACCGGCAGGGAGAGGCTGAGGCGGGCATAGGTCCCATCGACTGAACGCGTCACGGTACCGGCCACGGGCACCCCCTGGGCATCGGTGAGCGATGCGTTGACCGACCTCAGCTGCAGGTCGTCGCGCAATTCCAAGGCGATCTCCAACGTGTCTGGTACCTGCACCACACTGCCGTCCGCGGGTGACAGGATGACGACCGAGGGGGCCTCCCTGTCCATCTCCTTGCGGCATGCCGACAGCACCATGACCCCGGCTATCGCGGCGATGAGCGGGCCGTATCGTCCTGTCATGCAGCGAATTTAGGGGAGGGACCGTACTTGGCGGGTCATCGGAGGGCCGACGGTGCGGCGATCGTTTTCTGCACGATCGACCTGTTGGATCGATGGGGATGACTTGTTCACATCGTTCCCTGCGGCCGATCACCGCTGGGCTACTTTTGTGTCATCCTCCGGCGTGCATCCGCTCGCGGACCAACGCCCTTCCGCTTCACCTTTCCCGCCCGCATCCATGGCCGCACCGTTGTCGTCCCGTTCATCCGATCGTTCACGCACCACCCGACGTGCCGCGCCGTCGATGCTCGACATCGGACTGGAGGCCGGCAAGCTTCCGCCGCAGGCGCCGGAGCTTGAGCAGGCGGTGCTGGGTGCACTGATGCTGGAGCGCAATGCCGTGAACGAGGCCATCGACATCCTGCAGCCCGAGAGCTTCTATGTGGAGGCGCACAAGAAGATCTTCGATGCCATCCTGGGCCTGTTCCGCAACGACCAGCCGATCGACATCCTAACGGTGACCGAGGAGTTGAAGCGGCGTGCGGAGCTGGACATCGTTGGCGGACCCTTCTACATCAGCCAGCTCACCAACAAGGTCGCCAGCAGTGCGAACGTCCAGTACCACGCGCGGATCATCAGCCAGAAGCACATATTGCGGGAGCTCATCCGCATCAGCAGTGAGATGACGCGCGACGCCTTTGACGACACTTCTGATGTCTTCGACCTGCTGGACAAGGCCGAGCAGGACCTGTACACGATCACCAGTGGCAACCTCAAGCGCAATTATGAGCCCATGAGCGAGCTCATCCAGGGGGCCATTGCGCAGATCGAAAGCGCCAAGAACAAGACCGGGGGGGTGAGCGGCATCCCCACGGGCTTCGTGCAGCTTGACAAGCTTACCGCGGGCTGGCAACGCAGCGACATGGTCATCGTGGCAGCCCGCCCGGCCATGGGCAAGACCGCCTTCGTACTGAGCATGGCGCGCAACATCGCCGTGGAACACAAGCGTGCGGTGGCGGTGTTCAGCCTGGAGATGAGCAGCACCCAATTGGTGACGCGCCTGATCGCGAGTGAGGCCGGCATCAGTTCGGAGAAGCTGCGCAAGGGAGATCTGAACGACTCGGAGTTCGCCATCCTGCACCAGCACATTGCGCGTCTCACCAATGCACCGATCTTCATTGATGACACGCCCGGCCTGAACATCTTCGAACTGCGCGCCAAGGCCCGTCGCCTGAAGAGCCAGCACAATGTGGACCTGATCATCATCGACTACCTGCAGCTGATGACGGCGGGTGGTGACAGCAAGGGCGGCAACCGTGAGCAGGAGATCAGCAGCATCTCACGATCGATCAAGAGCATTGCGAAGGAACTGGATGTGCCCATCATCGCATTGAGCCAGCTGAGCCGTGCGGTGGAGACACGTGGTGGCGACAAGAAGCCGATGCTCAGTGACCTGCGCGAATCGGGTGCCATTGAGCAGGACGCCGACATCGTATGCTTCCTATACCGCCCGGAGTATTACAAGATCTATGAGGATGAGCACGGCAGCACGTTGGGCGTTGGCGAAGTGATCGTGGCGAAACACAGGAACGGAGCGGTGGACACGGTGCGTTTGCGCTTCATTCCGGAATTGGCCAAGTTCACGGACCTGGAGACCATGGGCAGCGGCTTTGACCTCGGTGGCACGGGATCGGATGATGGAAGCGGCAACCCCTTCCGTACCATCACGCGGCCCAGCCGCATGAACGATGACAGCGAACCGGATGACATCTCTCCGTTCTAAGCTCCTGGCCCTGCTCCTGGCGCTGGGCGCTGCCGCACATGCGGCAAAGATCCTGGTGCCCATGGATGGCAGCCAGCGCGACCACCTGAAGGCCTATGGCGTGGCATTCTGGGCCCTGCAGCGTGATGTGCCCATCGACTGGTTGCTCAATTACCGGGGGGGCAGTTTCCTGGTGGACCAGTACAAGACGCTGGAACAGGAACTTACCATCCGTGGGGTCACCTACCAGGTCATCGCTGACGGACAGGCAGCCGCCATTCTCGCGGAGATCGCCGATCCGGCGGTGAACATGGAGGTGGTGCGCCTTGAGAAGGCCCCGAAGATCGCGGTGTATGCGCCGGACGGGTTCCAGCCGTGGGACGATGCCGTGGCGCTGGTGATGACCTACGCCGAGATCCCCGATGAACGCATCTATGATGCACAGGTCGTCGCCGGCGTGCTCCCTCAATACGACTGGCTGCACCTGCATCACGAGGACTTCACCGGCCAGTACGGGAAGTTCTGGCGCAACTACCGGAATGCACCATGGTACCAGCAGCAGGTGCAGGAAAGCGAGGCCATGGCCGCCCAGCTGGGGTATGCGAAGGTGAGCGGGATGAAGCTGGCCGTGGCCACCCGCATCCGCGACTATGTGGCGGGGGGCGGCTACCTGTTCACCATGTGTTCGGGAACCGACAGTTACGACATCGCCCTGGCGGCGGAGGGTGTGGACATCTGCACCGCCGAGTTCGATCACGATCCCATCGATCCGCAGGCGCAGCAGAAGATCGATTTCGCGCGTGGTTTCGCCTTCAAGGACTACCGCCTGGTGGTGGACCCGAACGTCTATGAATTCAGCGACATCGACGCCACCGACATCCACAGCCGCATCGGGCAGACGCGTGACTTCTTTACGCTGTTCGACTTCAGTGCCAAGTGGGACCTGGTGCCGAGCATGCTATGCCAGAGCCATGAGCAGGTGGTGCGGGGGTTCATGGGCCAGACCACGGCTTTCCGGAGCTCCCTGGTGAAGCCCGGTATCACCGTGATGGGGGAGAACAAGGCACAGGGCACGGTGAAGTACATCCATGGTGAATTCGGTCTGGGCCAATGGACCTATTACGGGGGCCATGATCCGGAGGACTACCAGCACATGGTCGGCGACCCCCCGACGGACCTTGCGTTGCACCCCAATTCCGCCGGCTATCGGCTCATCCTGAACAACATCCTGTTCCCTGCGGCGCGTAAGAAGAAGCAGAAGACCTGAGCCGCTCCTGCGCATTCCTTCGCCGCCCTGTACATTCGCACCCACAACGCCCGTTGCATGGACCTCAGCAAGATCATCGCTGTTGCCGGTAGATCCGGCCTTTTCCGCGTCATCGCCCAAAGCCGCCAGGCGCTCATCGTGGAGTCACTTGAGGATGGCAAGCGCCTCCCCGTTCCATCAAGCGTGAAGGTGAGCTCGCTGCAGGAGATCAGCATGTTCACCACCGGTGATGATGTGCCCCTGACGCAAGTGCTTGAGAAACTGCACGGCGTGCAGCAGGGACGTGGAGAGCTGGACCCGAAGGCCGCCGAGGACGTGCTGTGGGAGAAGCTTGGTGAGGCCCTGCCCGACCATGATCGGGAGCGCATCTACACCAGTGATGTGCGCAAGCTGTTCACCTGGTATGGCCTGCTGCTGAAGAGCGGGGAGTTCGACCGCAAGGAGGAGCCACAGGCCTCGGAAAAGAAGGAGGATGAGGGAAAGGCGCCGAAGAAGTCAGCCGGCAAGTCGGCTGCCGCCAAGCCAGCCAAGGCCGACGCCAAGGCGGCGGCCCCCAAAGGTGGTGCGGCAAGCAAGCCGAAGGCCACCACCATGCGCAAGAGCGCACAACGCGGAAGCTGAGGGTGCGGAGCGAACCCCGCCCCCGTTCCTTTCGTTCAAGCATCCAAGGGTTCCCTGCGGGCTGTTCCACTTGGAGCAGGGTGGGGAGCTAACTTTCGGCCTGAGTGCTCGTTCATCATGGGTAAACCATCCCCTTCCATGGCGCGTACATTGGCCATCTCCGGTGCCCTGGGCATCGTGGGGCTCTTCGTTGCCTGGCGGGAAGGGCGTGTGCCACACGCCAGGGCACACCATACTCCCGAGGAACTGGCTGCTTTCCGTGGAGCGCGCAACGCCACGGACCTTCCCATTGCGGAGAACGCCTATTTCATGGCCAGCGGAAATTGCTATGGATGCCACGGCCCCGACCTGGTGAACAACTACTCCATGGTGGACGCCAACGGCGTGGATGTCAACGTTTCAGACGATTGGCGCAGCACCATGATGGGCAATTCCGCCAAGGACCCGTTCTGGCGTGCCAAGGTGAGCCACGAGGTGGCCGTTAACCCGGCGCATCAGGCGGCACTGGAGGATAAGTGCACCAGCTGCCATGCGCCCATGGGTAAGTTCGACAAACTCTACACCGAAGGGACACCTTATTCCATCGCCGAGCTCATCCACGATACGGTTGCCCTTGATGGTGTCTCCTGCCTCGCCTGCCACATGCAGAAGGAAGAGGGTATCGGCCTCGAATTCTCCGGCGATCTGCACTTCGACACCAACAACGTGGTCTTCGGACCGTACGGTAATGTGTTCGGCTCGCCCATGACCTCCTTCGTGGGTTACGAGCCATTGTACGGTGCGCATGTCACCAGTGCCGAACTCTGTGCCGGTTGCCACACATTGATCACCGAGACCGCCGACCTGGAGGGCAACCTTACCGGCGACGAGTTCGTGGAGCAGGCCACCTACCACGAGTGGGTGAACTCCGCCTACGACACGGATGCGAACCCGGAAGGCGGCGTGAGCTGCCAGGCGTGCCACGCGCCGCGGATCGATGATGCGGTGGTGATCTCCTCCAACTACCTCTTCCTCCAGGGGCGCACCCCTTATGGCCTGCACCATTTCGCTGGTGCCAACACGTTCATGCTGGGCCTGCTGCGCGACAACATCGAGGCGCTCGGCATCACCGCCACGCCCACCCAGTTCGATAGCACCATCGCACGTGCGGACCGCATGCTGAAGCAGAACACCCTGCTGTTGGATGCCCAGGTGATGGCCCGCGACCTCGACACGGCAGGGATCGATGTGAAGCTCACGAACCTCGCGGGGCATAAATTCCCCTCCGGCTATCCTGCCCGGCGCGCGTTCGTTGAGATGCTCGTGCAGAACGCTTCCGGCGATACCCTTTTCCACAGTGGAGGTTGGAACGCCGGCTATGAAGTTGATGGGCACGATGCCGATTGGGAGCACCACCACGATGTGATCCGCAGCGAGGACCAGGCCCAGATCTATGAGCTGGTGATGGGCGATGTGAACGGTGACCGCACCACGGTGCTCGAGCGTGGTAAGTCCGCCCTCAAGGACAACCGATTGCCCCCCCTTGGCTTCAGCACCAGCCATCCGTCCTACGATACCACACTGATCGCCGATGTACCGCCCAGCGATGTGGACTTCAACCACTATGGCAATGGGGTGGAGGGAAGTGGTACGGACGTGGTCCACTACCGGGTGCCGATGAACGGTTACGCTGGCCAGATCAACGTAACGGCGCGCGTATGGTACCAGAGCGCACCCCCGCGTTACATGACGGAGATGTTCGCCTTCGATACACCCGAGATCAGCGCCTTCCGTACGATGTACGAGGCGGCGGGGCCTGCGCCGGTGCTGGTGAAGGAGGCCAGCACCAGTGACATGACCGTGGCGGTCGACAACATCCGCGAGCTCGGTGTGCGCATCTTCCCCAACCCGGTGGCGGATGGGGTGCTGCGCATCGACGGCATCACCGCTCATGTGCGCAGCATTGAGGTGTACAGCATCGGCGGGCAGCTGGTGGGCAGCAGGCATACCGCAGGCCAACGCCAGTTGCAATTGACCCTTCCGCACCGCAGGGCCACCTATCTGGTGGTGTTCCAAACCACGGAGGGCCGCTTCGTGGAGCGCGTTGTGGCCTATTGAGCGGAAGGTCCGGGGTGCCTTTGGGCGCCTACCTTTGGTGGCATGAAGCGATCCCTTCTGTTCGCGGTGCTGTTGGCCATGTGCCCTGCAGCCAAGGCTCAGCATCCTGTCATCCAAGGCATCCTTGATGCGGTGGAGATCGACTCGCTGCTGCACTATGTCAACGAACTCACGGGTGAGGTGCCCGTGAACCTCTCCGGAGGACCCGCGACCATCGTAAGCCGCCATTCGAACAACGCTGGCAACATCCTGGCGCAGGAGTATCTCACGGGCAAGCTGGAGCAGTTCGGTTACGCAGTGGAGGTGCAGTCCTTCAGCGCCACGGGCAAGAACCTGCTTGCGACCAAGGTCGGGACACAGTTCCCGGATGAATTCGTGGTGTTCTGTGCGCATTACGATGCGATGCCCGCCGGGATCCTTGCTGCACCGGCAGCCGACGACGATGGCAGTGGTGTGGCCGCGGTCCTTGAGCTGGCGCGCCTTATCCAGGACATCCCCTTTGAGCGAAGCATCCTGTTCGCGTTGTGGGACGAGGAGGAGCAGGGCAAGATCGGAAGCGAGTTCTATGCCGGTGTGGCCGCCGCCAATGATATGTTGATCACCGGTGTGGTGAACATGGACGCCATCGCCTATGACGGTAATGGCGACACCAAGGCGCGCATCCATACCCGCCCCATCGCGAACTCGCTGGCCATCGCGGACACGGTGTTCGCGGTTCGCGCCGACTACGGTATCGATCTGGACCTGCTGCTCACCAACCCCGGCGCCACGTACAGCGACCACGCCTCCTTCTGGACCGAAGGCTACGGTGCCGTGCTGGTGATCGAGGAGTTCGGTGCCGATGGCAATCCCTACTACCACACCCCGAACGACCGCGTGATCCACTTCGACGTGCCTTACTACGAGAAGCTCGCGAAATTGTCCATGGCCTCGCTGGCTGCGCTCGCAGTTCCTGCCGGAGACCTGCAGTCGTTGCCGGAAGGTCCTGCTCTAACGGCCGCATTGTACGCCTATCCGAACCCAGCCACCGACGATGCCCAAGCGTGGTTGGAGCTCTCCGTGGCCGGTCAGTACCGCGTTGTCCTGTCCGACGCACTGGGACGTGAACTGGGCGTGGTGCTGAACGGTGCCCTGTCTGCGGGTAAGCATCGCATGGTGCTTCCCTTCAGCACATTGCCTTCCGGTGCGTATGTGCTGCGTGCCTCGGATGCCACAGGGCGCTCACAGAGCCTGCGGCTGGTGCGATGCGAGTGAACCGTGCTCAGCGCTGGAACTGGATGCGCTGATCGATGTAGCGCAACACCTTTTCCATCAGGTGCAGCCGGTCCTTGCCGCGCACGTTGTGGCCGTGGCCGGGGTAGTCGAAAAAGTCCACCGGAACACCCCTTTCCACGCAGGACCGGATGAAGCTCAAGCTATGCTGGGGAAGCACCACATCATCGGCACCACCAGTGATCAGGAGCAGGTCCTCCTGCAGCTTGTCCGCCAACGGGGGAAGTGCCGTAGCCTGGTATCCTTCGGGGTTCTCCGCTGGCGTGTCCATGTAGCGTTCGGTGTACATCACTTCGTAGAGGCTCCAGTCCATCACCGGCCCGCCTGCCACCCCCACCTTGAACACCCCGGGGTGGCGTGTGAGCATGGCCGTGGTCATGTGCCCACCGAAGCTCCAGCCATGCACGGCGATGCGATCGGCGTCCACATAGGGCAGGCTTTTGAGGAATGCCACGCCGGCCATCTGGTCCTCCACCTCCACCAGGCCGAGGCGCCGGTGCACCGCTTGTTCAAAGGCCTTGCTGCGGCCCGCGCTGCCGTGACCATCGAGCGTCCAGACCAGGTAGCCGCGCTCGGCCGCTTCCAGCATCCAGTGTGAAGCACCACCGAGAAAGCTGTTGCTCACCAATTGCACGTGCGGCCCGTTGTACACATAGATGAGCACCGGGTATTTCCGTCCCTCCTGGAAATGGCTGGGTTTGATGAGCCGGGCGTTGGCGCGGTCACCATTGGTGATGGGTACGGTGAGCAACTCGATGGAGCCCACCGTATAGTTGGCCAGCGGATCCACGGGGTTCAACAGCGTTCGAAGGAGCTCACCTCGAGCCGTGCTGCGCAGTTCCACGCGGCCCGGAACGGTGGTGCTGCTCCACCTGTCGATCAGGAAGGAGGCATCGTCACTCAGCATTCCCGCGTGCGTACCGGCATCCACGGAAAGGCGTGTGGCGCGGCCGGCGGCAAGGTCCACCCGGTAGAGGTGGGTCTCCAAGGCGCCGGAAGGTGCGCCCTCGCTGATCGGGGCCGACCCTTCGACGATGGCGAAGCGTCCACCGGGATCCACACCCAGGACCTCCTTCACGTTCCAAGGCCCTTTGGTCAACTGCCTTGCCAGGCCCTTTCGCGCATCGTACAGGTACAGGTGGTCCCATCCATCGCGTTCGCTGCGCCAGAGGAACTGGTCGGGGCTCGAAGCGAGGAACAGGGGAGGATGTTCCGGTTCGAGGTATTTCGGATCCTGCTCGGTGAGGAGCGTTGCCACAGGCTCCCCGGTCGATGCATCATACCGGACGAGGCGCAGGTGCTCCGTGCGGCGATCGAGGTGCACCACATGCACAAAGCGTCCATCCGGGCTCCATGCGATGTTGGTGAGGTAATCATCGGCAGCGCCCTCAGTGCGCAGGAAGCGCATGCTCCCATCACGCAGGTCAACGACCCCCACGGTCACCTGGTGGCTCGTCTGCCCGGCCATGGGATAGCGAACGGGGTTGAAGGTGCTGGGCTTCGTACTGATGTCCTCCAGGTGGTATGTGGTGACCATCCGCTCATCCATGCGGTAGAAGGCAAGGCGTTCTCCGTTCGGCGCCCAGAACGTGCCCTTGGTGATACCGTACTCCTGCCGGTGCACGCTCTGTCCGTTCACGATCCCATCCGTGCCATCGCTGGTGATGCGCTGTGGCTGGCTTCCGTTGCGCAGCACGTACAGGTCGTTGCCGATCGTATAGGCGATGTGCAGGCTGGTCGGTTCGATGTCCTCGTTCGCTGCATCCGACGGAAGCGAGGCGAGGGTGCCCAGTGTCATTGTCGAGAGGTCATACCGCAGGAGCTGCCCCTTTTGCAGGAAACGGAAGGAGTTCGCATCGATCCAGGTGATGGCCGGCATGGCGCGCAGTTGGCGGTCGGCGTCGAGCGCCTTGTTCAAGGTTCCAAGGCTCAAGATGGGGCGGTCCATGGCCTTGCCGCTGCTGCCCATCATCAGCAGGCTGTCGCGCACGTAGCTGAAATTGCCGGTCCCCTTGATCCATTGAAGGCCGCGGAGGCGCTCAGGCGCAAGCTCCGTGCCGGCCTTCAGGACCGCGTCGCGCAGCGTGAGCGTTTGCTGGGCATGGATCAGGATGGCCCCGAACATCAGGGGCACGAAGAGGAAGCGACGGATCATGGGTGCACGGTCTTCAGGCCGTGAAGATGGCACCAAGCCGGGGAACCGCTCAGTTCGGATCGCTGAAGGCCGGGTCCGTCAGGAATTCCTCGTCGGTCAGCGCGTGCATGAATGCGACCAGGTCGGCCCGTTCCTGGGCATCGAGGTCGATGTAACCAAAGGTCCAAGCGAACATATGCTGGTCGAGGCCCGGATCCGCAAGGTCCACGTCATCAGCATAGAAATCGACCACCTGTTCAAGTGTGCTGAAGCGGCCGTCATGCATGTAAGGGGCGGATACCGCGACATTCCGAAGACTTGGATTCTTGAACCGCCCGCGATGCATCTCCATACCGGTGAACTCCATCATTCCCAAGTCCGCACTGTTGCGCCCGAGCCCAATGTTCTGGGCACCGTGGTCCTGTATGCGCGGTGCGGCATGACAGTCCCCGCAATGGGCATCACCGAAGAATAACTGCATGCCGCGGACCTGCTGTTCGGTCATGGCCGTGTGGTCGCCATCCTGCACATAGCGGTCATAGGGCGAATTGAAGCTGAGCAGTGTGCGCTCGAATTGTGCGATGGCCCTCACCACACGCAGGCTGTCGATGTGCGGGTCACCGAAGGCCCTGGCAAAAAGGGCGGGGTACTCTGGATGGGCCCGCAGGCGCCCCTCCACCACCGGCCAGCTGTTGCCCATCTCCGCGTGGTTCCTGACCGGTCCGAAGGCTTGCTCCTCGAGGGTGGCGGCACGGGTGTCCCAGAAGAAGAAGTGGTCCCAAACGGTGTTCTGGATGGTCATGGAATTGCGGCGACCCACATCGCCGCCGGTTCCCACCGAGAATTGGCGTGGGTCGCTGAATGCATGGGCCTGTTGGTGGCAACTGCCACAGGACATGCTGTAGTCATTGGAGAGCGCCTTCTCGTAGAAGAGCCTCCTGCCAAGGGCGACACCCTCCACCGTGAGCGGGTTGTTGCCCGGCAGGATCACCGGATGGACGCTGTCAAGCGCCCAGGCAGGGATGTCCAACCGCAGGGATGTGGGGCGCAGGTCACCGAGGGCCACCTGCTCCAACTGCGTGGGCGGGTCCTTCCTGCAGGCCTGGATCAGCAGCACGCTGAACAGGATGAGGATCAGGGAGGCTGACCGTGACATGGAGGACGAAGTTCGGTGATCTTCGGGGGCAACGCAAGGCGGTCGAACCTCCTTGCTCGGGATCCTGAACGCCTGTGGGTCAGAGGATGTTCACCTCGCGTTCCAGTTCCACTCCGAAGTTCTCGCGTACGCTACGAACGATGTCCGAGCTCAGCGCATACAGCTCCGCACCGGTGGCGCCGCCATGGTTCACAAGGACCAGGGCCTGCCTGTCATGCACGCCGCAGCCTGCCCGACGATGCCCTTTCCAGCCTGCGCGTTCGATGAGCCATCCCGCCGCCAGTTTGAAGCCACCCTCCGCAGGGTACGCTACCACATCCGGATGGATGGCCTTGATGGCCTCCAGCACGGTGGGCGGTACCACAGGGTTCTTGAAGAAGCTGCCGGCGTTGCCCACCTGTGCCGGGTCCGGCAGCTTGCTGCGTCGGATGGCGATCACCGCCTCACTCACATCGCGGATGGTGGGTGAGCTGATGCCACGCTCTTCAAGCTCCTGCTGGATGTTGCCATAGCTCGTATGAAGAACGTGCGGTGCCTTGCTCAGCTTGAACGTGACCGATAGGATCACGTAGCGGTCCCGTCCGTCACGTTTGAAGTAGCTCTCACGGTATCCGAAGCGACAGGCGGTACGATCGAAAGTGACCGTGGAGCCATCGCTGATGCTCAGCGCCTCCAGTTCGGCGAACGTGTCCTTGATCTCCACACCGTATGCGCCGATGTTCTGCATCGGGGCGGCGCCCACCATGCCCGGTATCAACGCCAGGTTCTCCAGACCGCCCCAGCCCCGATCCACAGTGTGAAGCACCAGGTCGTGCCACACCACTCCTGCGCCGGCCTTCACCCATACGTGTGCGGCATCCTCGCCCACCACCGAGATGCCGGGGATGCCATTGAGCAGCACCACCCCCGGCCAGTCGCGGGTGAAGAGCACGTTGCTTCCTCCCCCCAGGAACAGGCGCGGCAGCCCTTCCAGCTGGGCGCTGGTCAGCAGTATGCGCAATTCATCGGCGGTGGTGAAGCGCGCAAGTGCCCTGGCATGGGCGGGCACCCCGAAGGTTGTGAACGGACGCAGGTCGGCGTTGTGGATGATCTCCATGGTCGGGACAAGTTTACCGGCCCGGCCGTCCTACTTTCACCCCCGGTCCGCCGTCTTGTACACAGGTGGGCGATGAAAGCCATGCGCCGCGCCATCGTTTGTGTTACCAACGACCTCACCACCGACAACCGTGTACACCGCAGCTGTACGGTGCTCCGGGAGCTGGGGTGGGAGGTGTTGCTGGTGGGCAGGACGCTTCCGGAGAGCCAGCCATTGCAGCGGGCGTACAGGACGCATCGCATGCGCCTCCTGTTCCGGAAAGGGCCACTGTTCTATGCCGAGTACAATCTGAGGCTCTTGCTGTTGCTGCTGCTGCGCCGTGCGGACCTGGTCCTGGCCAACGACCTTGACACCCTGCCCGCGGGGTACGTTGCCGCGCGGTTGAAAGGCGCTGTGCTGGTGTACGACAGTCATGAGTTCTTTACCGAGGTGCCGGAGCTGTTCAGGCCGGATGGCAGCAGCCGCACCGCACGGCGGATCTGGCTCGCCTTGGAGCGCGTCCTGCTGCCCCGTTCGCGCCATCTCATCACGGTGAACGACAGCATCGCCCGGGAGTACCGCATGCGATACGGCATCACGTTCAACGTGGTACGCAACATTCCCATGCACAGGGACCTGGGGCCGCTGCCCTCGCGTGCCGAGCTCGGCTTGCCCGAGGACCGCTTCATCCTGATCCTTCAGGGAAGCGGCATCAATGTGCATCGGGGAGGCGAGGAGGCGGTGATGGCCATGCGCGAGCTGCCGGGCTGCCTGCTTCTGGTGGTGGGTGGGGGGGATGCCTGGCCCGCGCTGCAGCGTTCGGTGGAGGAACACGGGCTGGGCGACCGGGTTCGGCTGTTGCAGCGCATGCCTTACGAACGCATGATGCAGTATACGCGTAATGCCGACCTGGGCCTTTCGCTGGACA
>CAZLGY010000061.1:0-16975 GCA_964559165.1 uncultured Chryseobacterium sp. | reverse complement strand
GGTGAGAACGTGTTCCTCTGGACGGTGAGCAATGGGGTCTGCGATGACCCGATCAGCACCGATCTGGTGAGCATCTTCGTCTTTGACGAGAACAATGCAGACGCCAACGCCGGTCCGAACCAGCAGATCTGCACCCCGGTGACCAATGCGTTCATGAACGGCAGTCCGGTGATCCTGCCGGCCGTGGGGACCTGGACGTTGGTCAGTGGACAGGGCACCATCGTGGACCCGAACGATCCGGAGACCGAGATCACCGATCTTGGCATAGGCATCAACATCTTCGCGTGGACCGTCGACAATGGTGCATGCAGCAATGGGGTCACCAGCGCTGAAGTGATACTTGAATTGTTCGACACGCAGGCACCTCCTGCGAACGCCGGCCCTGATCAGGAGCTCTGCGCACCTGATAACAGTGCTGCCCTGGTCGCCAATCCGCCGGTGGGTTCCGCGCAAGGCAGCTGGAGTGTTGTTCAAGGGACAGGCAGTGTGGCGGTGGTTAGCGACCCCAACACCGTCATCACCGGTCTCCAGGTGGGTGAGACCATCCTCACCTGGACCATCAGTGGCGGTGAGTGCATAACAACCGTCGACTCCATCAGCATCTTCGTCTTCGACCCCACAAACGCAGCCGCCTTCGCGGGCCTCGACCAGGAGCTCTGTGTGCCGCAGGACAGTGCGTTCATGGCGGGCAGCAGCCTCATCTTCCCGGCGACCGGTACGTGGAGCTTGGTCAGTGGTGCCGGTGCACCGGTGGCCCCGAACGATCCGGCTACGCTCATCAGCGGATTGGGCACAGGGGTGAACGTCTTCCAATGGGAGGTCTACAACGGTCCATGCACCAACTCGCCCACGAGCGACCAGGTGACCATCACGCTCTACAGCGACAGTACTTCAGCGGCCAACGCCGGCCCGGATCTGGAAACCTGTCTGCCGGTCACCACCATCAACCTGCAGGGTGAGCAGCCCATCGCCCCGGGTGTGGGTACCTGGACCTTGCTGAGCGGCGGCGGTACCATCGTTGATCCCACTGATCCGAACACACAGGTCACCGGACTTCCCCAAGGTGAGAGCATATTCGTGTGGACCCTCGAATGGGATCCCTGCCCGAACAACGGCCTGCTTACGGACACGATGACCGTCCGTGTGTTCGATCCGTTCGCACCTGCAGCGAATGCCGGCCCCGACCAGGAACTGTGCACCCCGCAGGGCAGCACCACCCTTGCCGGCAATGTGCCCGCCACGCCCGGTGTGGGTACGTGGACCGTGGTGAGCGGCGGTGCCGTGGTGACGGCGCCCAACGACGCCAACAGCACGGTGACAGGGCTCACGGTCGGTGTGCATGTGCTCGTGTGGACCATCAACAACGGTGATTGCGGGTTCGGTCCTCCGAGCAATGACACCCTGCAGATCCGCGTTTACGACGGTGAAGCGGGTCTTGCCCAGGCCGGCGGGGACATCAGCTTGTGCACACCACAGGACAATGTCGCCCTGGTCGCCAATGAGCCGGTCTTCCCGGCCGTGGGTACCTGGACCCCGCTCACTGGTACCGGCACACTTGTGGATGCCAATGATCCCGGCACCTTGGTTCTTGGTCTCGGCGTTGGCCAGCACGACTTCCGGTGGACCATTGACAACGGAGCCTGTGGAAGCAGCAGCGATGATATCAGCATCTTCCTTTTCGACGGAGCCAGCGCAGCAGCAGATGCAGGCGACGATGTAACGTTGTGCCTCCCTGGAACGGAAGCCACCCTTTCAGGTAATGGGCCGGTGTTCCCTGGTACTGGATCCTGGGAGGTGGTTGAAGGTGGTGCCGTGCTGGCCGATGCCGCCGATCCTGCAACTGCGGTTAGCGGGCTCACCATCGGGCCGAACACGTTCCGGTGGACCATCGTGAACGGCCCCTGTGGGACGACCAGCGATGAGGTCACGATCCTCCTGTACAGCGACCAGCAGGCAGCAGCCAACGCGGGTGGCGACCTGCAGCTGTGCACACCGGCGAGCACCGCCTCCTTGGCGGCCAACAGTATCATCTTCCCGGCCACAGGTGCCTGGACCGTGGTAAGCGGTACCGCTTCCATCGCAGACCCTGCAGACCCCGCCACCACGGTGAGCGGCCTTGGTGTAGGTGAAGTGGTGTTGCGCTGGACCATTGACAACGGACCCTGTGGAAGCGGCCTTACGAGCGATGAGGTGGTCATCAGGGTGTATGACAACAATGCCGCACCAGCGACGGCAGGTCCCGACCAGTCGTTCTGCACACCCATCGACCAGCCGGTGACCATGTTCGCATCAGGTGCGCTGGCGCCTGCCACGGGTACCTGGTCCGTAGTGAGCGGTCAGGGGACCCTTGTCAATGGCGACGACCCCTTCAGTACCGTTACCGGACTTGCGCTGGGCTCCAACGTGTTCCGTTGGACGATCGACAACGGCGCATGCGGCAGCACCAGCGATGAAGTCGTTCTGGCGGTGTTCGACCATACGGTTCCGCCAGCGGATGCAGGGTTGGACCAGGAGTTCTGTCAGGACGTGAGCAGCACCCTTCTGGATGCGGTCCCCGTCTCCAGTACGGCGACAGGTTCCTGGGCGCTCATTGCCGGCACAGGCATCCTGTCCGATGCGAGCGATGCGGGGAGCGGGGTCACGGGCCTGCAGCTCGGCAGCAATTGGTTCACCTGGACCGTTACCAACGGGCCTTGTCCCGCATCGGTGGATAGTGTGATGATCTTCATCCGTGACTGCCTCACCATCGACATCCCGAACGCCTATTCACCCAATGGTGATGGCGTGAACGACATCTTCCGCATCACCAACATCGAGTCCTACCCGGGCAGTTCCTTCCAGGTGTTCAACCGGTGGGGCAGCAAGGTGCTCGACCAGAGTCCCTATGCGAACGACTGGGACGGCACCAGCCAATTCGGCTCCGCCTTTGGCGAGCAGCTCCCGGAGAGCACCTATTACTATGTCCTGGACCTCGGTGATGGCAGCGACGCCTACACCGGCTACATCTACCTGCGTCGATGAACACCAGCGTCCAACCGATCAGGAGCGCCATGTACCGTATGATCAGACCGCTTGCGGCACCGCTGCTTGGCTGCTGCCTCACCACTGCGCTGATGGCCCAGCAGGACCCACAGTTCACCCAGTATATGTTCAATATGCTGGCCCTGAATCCGGCCTATGCGGGCAGCGCGGAGCGCATCAACGTGAAGGCGCTCAGCCGCCACCAATGGGTGGGTTTCGAAGGAGCTCCCACCACACAGACACTCACCTTCCATGCGCCCGTGTGGCACGAGAGCCTTGCCCTGGGGGGTACGCTCATGCGTGACAGCCACGGCCCGATCACCCAATACAATGTGATGGCGGATGTCGCTTACCGCATCTTCATGGGTGATGCCAAGCTGGCCTTCGGCATCAAGGGCGGTCTCAACCTGCTTCAGGGCAGGTTCGGCGAGTTGAGCCCCGAATTGGCCGGTGATGCGGTTTTCCAGCAGAACGTCAGCACCAAGCTCGATCCGCAGTTCGGCTTCGGAATGATGTACTACAGCGACCGCTACTACATCGGCTTGAGCACCCCGAAGATCCTGCGCACGGAGTTCTTCGACACGGATTCGCTTGCATTCATCAGCGAACCCGGCCAGCGTGCGCACTATTTCCTCAGCGGTGGGTATGTCTTCGACCTGGGGCTTTACCATAAGTTCAAGCCGACGTTCCTGCTGAAGGCTGTGGAGGGAGCGCCGATCAGTTTCGACATCAGTGCCAACTTCCTGTTCCTGGAGAAATTCTGGCTGGGCGCCATGTACCGGCATACCGATGCGGTCGGTGCACTCGCCCAATACCTCCTGACGAACGATCTATCGGTGGGCTATTCCTACGACTATCCGCTCTCGCCGTTGCGCAACTTCAGCGGTGGTTCGCACGAGATCATGATCGGCTATGAGTTCGGCAATTCGCTGAAGGGTATTCGTTCACCGCGTTACTTCTGACCATGTACACACGCACGTACCACCATCGCCGTACGCTTAGCCTGGCGCTGCTTCTTGTGTCCGTGACACTCACGCCTGCGAGCGCCCAGAAGCTCCAGAAGCGCATGGTGGAGCGCTACAGCGAAACGTTCGACCACCCCAGGGTGGCCGCCATCTGCGAAGACCTCGAGGCACGTGGGAAGGCCGATGCCGCAACGATGCGCCTGCTTGCCACCGCATACCGCAAAATGGACCGCCCGGCAGACGCAGAAGCCGTTTACGCCCGAATGATGGCGGCAGGTGATGTGCAGGCCGATGACCTCCTCGCCTATGCGGACCTGTTGCGCGCCAACGGCGGTTACCAGCAAGCGCTGGAACGGTATGCAGAGTACGATCGGAAGGTGCCCGGTAATGCACGCGTACAGGCGTACCTGAAACAGCCACAGCTATTCCAGCGATTGATGCGCGACAGCACGCGATCGAGCATCCGCACGGTGCCCATCAATTCGGCACAAGCCGACCTGGGCATGAGCGTGCTCGATGAACTGCTCTTGTTCTCCAGTGCACGCGGTGAGGGCGCTGGCGGCAGCCGTGCCTACCGCTGGGACGATCAGCCTTACCTGAACCTGTATTCCGCTCTCCTGAAGGGAGCCACCGCAGAGGAACCCGTGGTGATGCGGAATGACATCAACAGCCGGTACCACGACGGGACCGTCAGCTATGACTCCCTGGCGAAGCGCATGTATTTCACGCGCAACAACTACTTTTACGGCGTAAAGGACAAGAGCAAGCAGGGTGAGTTGAACCTCGGCATCTACTACAGCGATGTTGTGACCGGTGAGTTCGGCCAGCCGGAATGGGGTGGGCTGGTTCCCTTTGACCATAATGACCCCGAGCACAACTACGGGCACCCTTTCGTATCGCCCGATGGCCGTCGCCTCTATTTCATCAGCGACAGGCCCGGAGGACAGGGTGGTACGGACATCTGGTTCTGTGACAACCTCGGCAACCAATGGTCACCACCCCTGAACGTGGGTCCCAAGGTGAATACGGCAGGGGATGAGATGTACCCCCTCATCACCCCGGACAGCGTGCTATACTTCGCCAGCGATGGACATCCCGGCCTTGGTGGCCTCGACCTCTTTCGCACGCAGCTGGGCCCCGATGGACCGGGGTATGTGTTCAACCTCGGCTATCCCATCAACACCCGGTGGAACGATCACAGCCTCCTGCTGCTCAACGACAGTGTCGGGTTCCTGGCCAGCGACCGCACCGGTGGAGCAGGCAGTGACGACATCTATGGCTGTACCATTGTCCCGCCCATGATATACCTCGCGGGCCGTGTGGTGGACAAGGCCACGCGCCAACCGATCGATGGTGCGTTGATCTCGCTGAAGGATGGTAACGGACGCTTCGTGAAGAACTACACGGTGACGCCAGAACCGGATGGGCGCTTCACCATCGCCACCGAACACCATGACAGGTTCGAGGTGCTTGCGAACAAGGCCGGGTTCATGCAGGGTACTGCGAACATCATCACCGACAGGGATGACCTGGGTGCCATTGTGATCGAGCTTGTGAAATATGATTATCTCGCCGAGGGGTCCGTTATGCACGGGGAAACAGGCGCCTTCATGGACAGTGCGGAAGTGGCGCTGACCGACCCGCAGGGCAATGTGCTCGCAACGATCATGACGGACGCGAGCGGACGTTACTCCTTCCCCCTGATGCCCGACCTGGACTACCGGTTGAAAGTGGAGCGCCCGGGGTATTTCAAACAAAGCGCAAGGCTCACCACCAAGGGACAGCCGAACGGCATCCTGCGCAATGACTTCCGCCTGTTCCCGCTCAAGGTCAACACCGTGGTCAGGCTGGAGAACATCCTGTACGATTACAGCAAGTGGGATATCCGCCCGGATGCTGCGCTTGAGCTTGACAAGTTGGTGGAGACACTGCGCGAGAATCCCACCGTGCGCATCGAGCTCAGTTCCCACACGGATTGCCGGGGCAAGGACAACTA
Organism: uncultured Chryseobacterium sp.; assembly: GCA_964559165.1. Lineage (GTDB taxonomy): Bacteria > Bacteroidota > Bacteroidia > Flavobacteriales_F > PHOS-HE28 > PHOS-HE28. Next base: position 10,993 of record CAZLGY010000061.1, on the reverse strand, counting down.
CAACCTGACCCTGTCACAGAAGCGTGCGAAGAGTGCGGTGGACTACATCATCAGCAAGGGCATTGATAAGGCGCGTGTGGTAAGCAAGGGATATGGCAAGACCAAGCCAACGGAATCCTGTGCCTGCGACAAGTGCTCCGAGGAGCAGCATCAGCGTAACCGGCGCACCGAGTTCAAGGTGCTCGGTCTGTAGGAGGAAGGTCTCGGGTTTTGGGACCAAGGGCGGAGGGGGCTGTGGCGCAAGCTGCGGCCCTCTTCCCGTTCTCAGCTGCGCAGGCCCATCTGTTGGTGCAATGCGTGCCGCATCGACCTGCGCAGGTCCTCAACGCTCAGAGGCAGTGTCCTGCCCCGATGCAGGAGCGCATGACAGGTGGGACACACGGGTACCAGGTCGCGCGCAGGGTCGAATTCGATGGACACCCCCCGTTCCACCTGGCGATGCACTTCATGCGCCTCAAGGAAACCCTCCGCCAGTGCGCCGTAGCGCAGGGCAAGGTCGACATTGCAGACCGCGCACGCCGTGCCATGGCGTGTGAAGCAAAGTGAGCGGTTCAAGGGATCGCGTTCACGGGCGTTCACCAGGATGGATTCCGACGGCTGTGCCTCGGACCACAAGTGCTCACCTGGATCGCGTTCCAGGTGGATGTCCATCACGGTTGCTTCACAGCCTTTGCAACGGCGGATGATGGCATGTGTGGATCTCCTTGAGGCGAGCGCATATCGCAGCAGTGCTGCCAGGTCGGTACCGCAGAACTTCACCCAGCTGCCAGTGGTGAAGCCCTCCGCGCCGCGTGTGTTCCGCAGGCTCCGTATGTGAGGGCAACCTGCGGTATGCACCACCATGTCCCCTTGTTCCACGTTGCGCCGGGCATTCACCACGAACCCTTGCGGATGGTCCACCAGCCAATGCAGGTATGGGGCGTCGCCTGCATCGAAGCACATGCATGCTGAACGTGCCGCTTTCCGTGCTGCCATTGTGATCCGTGCTGAAACGCGGGAAATCTATGGGCTGGGCGGAACAGGCGTCCCTGGTTAGCGATCATTTAAGGCTGGCTTTGCATGCGGGTATCATTGAATTCAAGGTCGCGTTGTGGATCGGGCTGGCAGAAACCCCACAGTTCCAAGTGGATGCAGTGTGGGATCGGGCCACCGGTGCGCGTCATCCGTGGAGTACACACATCGTAGATCAATCATAACGCTGGGTTAACAGGCTGGCCGCCCCGCTCTGTTGACCTTCGCCGACCGAACCCAAGTTGCCCATGCGCATCGCCTTGACCCTGCTGGTCCTGTTCCTCAGTCATGCACACTCCTTCTCCCAAGGCACTGTTCGCGGTGTGGTCAGTGATGCTCAGGGCGAAACACTGATCGGTGCCACCATCGTCCTGAAAAGCGATCCCGGGAAAGGCACCATCACCGACCTTGATGGACGCTACAGCCTAGCTATTCCATCCGGCGCTCCAGTAGTGCTCATTTATTCATTCGTGGGCTACAGTCCCGTGGAGCGCACGGTGACCGTCGCCGATGGAGGGGTTGTGATGGAGAATGTGGTCATGGGCGAGCAGCGCGTGGAGATCAAGGAGTTCGAGGTGCAGGCAAAGGCCCGCCGCAGCAGTGACACCTACCTGGACCGCATGAAGAGCAATGCGCCTGCCGCACTTGACTTCATTTCACGGGACGTGATGCTGAAGACCGGTGATGCGGATGCGGCGGCTGCCGTGAGGCGCATTTCCGGGGTCAGTACGGTGGGCGCCTTCGTCACCGTGCGGGGCCTCGCCGACCGCTACCTCGTCACCACGGTGAACGGTGGGCGGGTGCCCACCCTCGATCCATTCACGAACAATCTCCGCCTCGACCTTTTCCCGACCGGCTTGATGGACAACATCGTGATCACCAAGACGCTCACCCCTGACCTGCCCGGTGATTGGGCTGGTGCCTACATGAGCATGAACACCAGCGATTATCCGGACCGCCTGCAGGTGAGCGTGAGCACCACCGTTGGCTACAACCCCAACAGCACCGGCAAGAACATCGTTTCCAGCGTCACCAGTGGCACCGACCGCTGGGGCTTCGATGATGGCCTTCGCGCCATTCCGGAGGGTGTGCCAACACGGGTGGAGGACTATCCCTCCTTCATCGATCCCACCCTGTACCAGCAGTTGACCGCATTGGGTCTTTCATCCACCTTGCAGGGTTATGGTATCACTGGCTCCACCACCGGGTTCAATGTGCCCGGTGGTCAGATGAACATCGGCAGTACGCAACAGCACCTGGCCCTGGTGGAATTGGGCCTCCTCCCTCCCGCGCTCCTTTTCAACACGGCTGCCGTCCAGAACGCTGTTTCCGTTTACAACAGCACCTACGACCTGGCCTATTTCTCCCCCCGCTTCAATTCCGAACTGGCGGATCTCAATAAGCGCTGGGACAATTCCGCGTGGCGCGTGTCCGAGTCTGTGGGAGCACCCAACATGAACATGAGCCTGACCATCGGGAACCAGGTGGACCTGTTCAAGAAGAAGGATGAGCCCTCCCAGCTCGGCTTCCTGTTCGGCCTGCGGTATTCGACGGAAACGCAGAACGATGAGCGCAGCTCCATCCTCCGTTCGGTCGAGCGCTTCGAGGACGTCGACCCGGGCGATACCTTCAACAGGAAGGGGGAGCAGCGGGTCAGTGTGGTCAGCAATGGGTGGAACGCGCTCGGGAACGTTTCCTTCAAGCTCAACCGCAACAACAGTTTCTCGCTGATGGGCATGGCCAACGTGCTGGGCCAGAACAACGCCCGCAAGCTCATCTTCCTCGACCCCACCGTGAGCGGTGAGACGTTCGTGAGCGAGGACCAATACTGGGAGCAACGCAACATGGTCGTGCTTCAATACGGAAGCAAGCACTTCATCCCGGCGCTCAACATGACGGTCAATGGGGATGTCTCCTATACCACCGGCAACCGTGATGTGCTGGACCTCAAAGTGGTGCAGTACATCCTGCCTGCGGACGGCGGCGACATCAACAACGTGGACGGCGCATTGCGTCCTCCCGGACGGATCTTCAGGTTCCTGAACGAGGACCTGCTGGATGCCCGCTTGAGCGCCGAGTTCCCACTGAGCGACAAGGAGCGAACCGTACGCAAGCTGAAATTGGGCGGTGCTTATCGCTGGAATGAGCGCACCAACGACCAGAACTACTACCAGGTGCTCGGTGCGCCCGGTCCCACCCAATGGGGTGAAGCGGAGCGCTTCGAACTCCGGCCCGACGGGCGCTTCACCACCTTGTACGCCCCCTTCGGCAGCTTCAAGGACAATGACATCGGTGTCCTCACCGTGGCTTCGGTGTTCGCCATGACCGATTACAACCTCACCGAGCGGTTGCGCTTCGCAGGCGGTATCCGGGCTGAACATACGGACCTGATCTCCGATATACGCGACTTCTACGATCAAGGTATCGCGGCCGATGACCCTGTGCGCGGCACGGTAGGCGATCTCGCCATCGGCGGTGCTTCAGCGCCCGAACCCAAGCCGGCGGTGCCCGGTACGATCGAGCAATGGGACCTGCTCCCCAGCGCCAGCTTGATCGTGAAGTTGCGCCCTGCGGAGAAACCCGCCCTCAATCTGCGCGCCAGCTACTTCCGGTCGTTGAGCCGTCCAAGCTTCCGGGAGTTCAGCGTGGTTCAACTCTATGACTACCTGCTGCAGGCACCCGTCTATGGCAATCCTGACCTGCGAATGACCGCGGTGGACAACTATGATCTTCGTCTCGAGCGCTTCTTCAAGAGCGGCGACAATGTCAGCCTCAGCGGATTCTACAAATCCTTTACCGACCACATCGAGCTGCTGCAGACCGCCCAGGGCGGGTTCACCTGGCGCAATGCGGAGCGCAGTGAGGTCTACGGCCTGGAGGTCGAGGGGCGTGCCCGCCTGGTGAAAGGCCTCGAGGCACGCGGCAATGTCACCCTGATGGAATCCCGTTCCGAGCTGGTGACCGTGCTCAATGGTGAGGAGGTGCGCTACGAGACGCCCATGTTTGGTCAGGCTCCCTACATCCTCAATGGCACCCTGAGCTATTCCATGGACAGCATCAAGACCACGCTCAGCGTCTCCTACAATGTGCAGGGTCCCAAGCTTGCCGTGACCAACGCTGAGCTCGACCCCACCGGGATCAGGGCCTATGAGATGCCGCGGAACCTCATCGATATCACCCTGAACAAACGGTTCGGTGACCATTGGGGTGTCCAGTTCCGCGTGCGCGACCTGCTCAATTCACCGGTGCGCCGGACCTATCGTTTCGAACAGGGATACATCGGTGATTTCGACAGTTTCGCCTTCGGGACCGAGTACCTGCTAACCGTTTCATACTCCATCCGCTGACCATGAAGCGCTTCCCATCCACCCGCCTGCGTACCGCTGTGTTCGCCATGGTGCTTGCCGCGCCGTTCTCCAACCATGCCCAGAACCTCATTGAGGATGTGATCGTGGAGCGGTATTACGTCAGTGATGCCAGCGATGCCACCGACCAGAACGGCGGCCCGTTGGCCACCGGATCGGTCACCTACCGCATCTTCATCGATCTCTGCGAAGGCTGTTCCCTGCGCGCTGTTTATGGCGATGAGAACCACGCCCTGCGCATTGAGAGCACCGCTCCTTTCTTCAACCACCTGGACCGCGGAAGGGTCTATGGCCATGCCGTCACCAATGGTGCGCTTGACGAGGGAACGGTGCCGCTGGATTCATGGCTTGCCATGGGTGCGGCCAGCAATGCCAAGCGTGCCGTCGTGAAAGCGGAGGATGATGATGGAAGCATCGTGGGAGGTGCCAACAACGATGGTGGTAGTGAGGGTGTGCCGGGGGGGCTGCTGGTGAACGCCGATGCGAGCGCACTGCCGGCCCTCACGGAACGTGACGGACTGGTGCCGCTTGCCCCGGGTGGTACCGCTCAACCCTCGAACTTCAATGTCACCGGCCTCGATCCCACTACCGTCTTCGGTGATGGAACCACCGGTGGCACGTTCGTGACCACCGATTTCCGCATGGGCTCGGGCGGTGTTACCGGTGCCACAGCTACCAACAGGGTCATTGTTGCCCAACTTACCACCACGGGCGAATTGAGCTTCTGCCTCAACGTGGAGGTCCTGACACCCCAGGGCGAGGTGCGGAAATTCGTGTGCGCGGATGATGTGCTGCTCGAGGGAGAGACCCCCAACGGGTTGCTCGTATATCCGCCCCAGTGCGGTTGCACCGATCCCAACTTCCTCGAGTACGACCCGGCCGCAGGATGTGATGACGGCAGCTGCCAGACCACCATCGTTTTCGGTTGTCTCGATACCCTCGCCTGCAATTACAACGGATCAGCCAACTTCAATGTACCCCAGCTCTGCTGTTACGGGCCCGGTAATTGCAATGGGCTCGATATCTCCTTGGTCTGTGCGGAGGTGGGGCTCGTTGAGGTTGGTGCCGATGTTGAAGTGGTGCTGGGTCCGAATCCGTTCCGAGAGCAGTTCTGGTTGGAGCTTCCCGTGATCAACGGGGCCCCGCTCCGCATGGAGTTGTTCGATGCAGCGGGGATGTCCGTTTGGGCTGCTGCGCGTGTGCATGCCACGGGTCAGCGACATGAGCTGTCGGTGCCTGCATTGGCCCCGGGTGTTTACTACCTGGTCGTGGCTGGTCCCGATGGCGTTGCGCGCAGGAGGGTGGTGAAGCAATGATGCTTGAGCGCCGAATTAATGCGCCTTAAGATCCTCTTAACACAAGCCCATTGCAGGCTTTACATGGCCCGCTCCTCGTCCGGGTAGTTTCGCACCCGCTCACCCATCGCTGCCATGAACCGATCCATCACCCTGCTGCTTTCGCTCGTACCACTGTTCAGCCTGGCTCAGTACACTCCTCCCGATCCCAGTGGCTTCGAGGGGCTCGTCGTTGAAACGTATTACGTTGCCGATGCGCAGGATGCAGCCGACCTCGACGGTGGCGGTGTGCTTCCCGAGGGCAGCATCGTATACCGCGTCTTTGCCGACCTGAAGACGGGCTATCGTGTCCTGTCCGTAGGTGGCTTTCCGGGGCATGCGTTGAACATCAGCACCAGCACAAGTTTCTTCAACAACGACGACCGTGGTGAGGCTTGGGGTCGAAGCATTCCCAACCAACACCTCAACAAGAACACCGTCGCCATCGATTCGTGGCTTACGCTGGGCGCAGCGAGCACCCTGCAATGGGGTGTCGTCAAATCAGCGGACCCCAACGGTTCCATCGTTGGTGGGGCCAATAACGATAACGGGCTGCTCATCAACCAGACGCCGACGATGGGCCTGCCGCTCACCACTGCGGACGGTCTGGTGTCAACCGGTACCGCGCCTCCCACACTGACCACCGTCGGTGATGCTCCGGACCTGTTCGACGCTGGTGGCGGCAACTCCTATTCCAACGACAACTTCGCTTGGGCGATACTTGGTGCATACACCGTGCCTGATCCCGGTAATCGTGTCCTGTTGGGCCAGTTCACCACCGATGGTCTTCTGGAACTGTGCATGAACCTCTCTGTGAAGATCCCGGACAGCTTGGTATGCAATGATCCCGAGTGCTATGATTTCATGGAGTTCTATTGGGAGCTCATACCCAGCGACACCTCCGGACAGTTCGGTGAGGCCAACCGCTTCTCGCACCCATCGCTGTGTTTTAGGTCCGATGCTCCCATTGCCGACTGTCAGGGCCTACCCGGCGGTCCGGCATTCCCCGGTACCCCGTGTGAGGATGGCATCCTCGAGACCACGAACGATGTGTATGCGGCGGATTGTGCCTGCATCGGTGAGGATTGCGAGGGGGTGCTTGGTGGCAACGCCCTTCCTGGAGAGCCGTGTGACGATGGCAACCCAGCGACCGTGAACGAGGTCTGGCTTCCCGGTTGTCTGTGCGATGGTACGGTGCAGGTCGATGAGCTCATCGGTTCCGTGGGTCTGGCCGTTCGGCCGAACCCCACAGAGGAGAACGTTCTGTTGATATTGGAAGGACTGGAAGGTCAGGCTGTTTCCTACACTGTACGCGATGTGCGTGGAGCCGTTCTTGAGCAGCGCTCGCTCGGCATCCTGAACGGTACGTGGAGCGGTACCATACCGATGGTGCACCTTTCACCCGGCATCTATCTCCTGGATGTGCAGAGCGACGCGGATCGTCGCACCCTGCGCGTGGTCCGGCAGTGATGACCAGGTACCTGATCTTCCCTGCGCTGCTGTCCGCGGCATGTGCCGTGTTCGGCCAGGAACGCGGCGTGGATAGTGTGTGGGTCGAATCGTTGGTCCTGAACGGTTGGACGGACCAGGAAGGTAGGACCCTGGTGAGCCACCGCATCTGGGTGGACCTTGCGCCCGGTTATTCCATGCAGGTGGTGTTCGGCGACCGTCATCATGACCTCGAGTTCGCCACCACCACACGGTTCTGGAATGACACCTCACGTACGGTGGTGTATGCGGACGAATTGGATGAAGACGCCATCCGCACCGGTCGTGCCTGGCGCGATTCCTGGTTGGCGATGGGGGCGCTTGGTCGCAGCCACTGGGCCGTACCCTTGAGTGCAGACGTTGATGGCAGTGTCATACGCCCGCGTGCGTTGGAACGTACAGAGCGGAGGAAGATGCCCCCGGTGTTCCGGGAGCGCGATGGTTCCACGCCTGCTGATAGTGTCCCGCGCACCACGGATTGGCGCTTCCGCCCCGGCTATCTTGCCGCAGTGCCAGGCAGCGTAGTGCATACCATGGACGGTGCGTGGGCCGTGCTGGGCGGCACTGAGGGTCCCACCGATGGCGGGCACATGCTGATCGCGCAGCTATGCACCTCCGGTGACCTTTCCTTCCGCATCAACATCCAGGTGGCCGACCAGTATCGCAATGCCATCAAGTATGTGTATGCCAACCCGGTCGATGGTGAAGTGCTCGCCCCCTGGTTGAAGCGGACCATACCTGCTAACGGGCGTCCTTGACGCCATGTTGATCCAGGATTAAGGGATCATTGCTCCCTCCTTACGAAAAAGTGATCCCTTAACATGGATCGCAGGATCCTTCACGTTGCGATCACGGAATGGTCACGGAATCATAGCCCTGCGCTAACCCATGGTGGACAAGGGTTGCCGCAGCTTTGTACCGCTCGAACGAACCGAGTTTTCACCCCAAAACCCTTTAACCCTGACATCAATGAGAACGCTTTCGAAACTGACGATGGCCGCCGGTCTGGTGGCCGCCGCCGCCGGTGCCAATGCGCAGAGCATCGGTGCTGCCTGCGGATGCCCCCCCCTGGCTTCCCGCACCACGGTGAACATGTCCACGTTGGTGGATGGTAGCCAGAACCTGGCCAGTGCCACCACCACCCTGACCTGCAACAACCTTTATGTGCTGGATACCCGCGTTTACGTGGACAACAACCAGGACCTCTTCGTGGAGCCTGGAACGGTCATCAAGGCCAATTCCAACCCCGGTGCCGCGTTCGCCATCATCGTTGCTCGTGGAGGCCAGATCTGGGCCAATGGCAGCGAGGAGTGCCCCATCATCATGACCGCAGCCGCCGATCCCCTGGATGGCAGCTACAGCGTGACCAACCGTGGTCAGTGGGGAAGCCTCGTCGTGCTTGGTCGCGCATACACCAACAAGCGCGCAGCCGACGGTGATCCCACGGCAACCGCCACGGACGGTGTGGGTACCATTGAAGGTCTGGCAGCTGGTGATAGCCGTCACCTCTATGGCGCTCCCATCGGACAGGAGCAGAACGATGACAATAGCGGGGTCATCCGATATGTCAGCCTCCGCCATGGTGGTCAGATCATCGGTGCCAACAATGAGATCAACGGCCTCACCCTTGGTGGAGTGGGCCGCGCTACCACCATCGACCACGTGGAGGTGCTGAGCAACCTTGACGATGGGTTCGAGATGTTCGGTGGTACGGTGAACGCCAAGTACCTCGTTGCCATGCACTGCGACGATGATTACCTGGACTGGGACCAGGGCTGGAACGGCAAGGTCCAGTTCTTCTATGGTGTGCAGGGTCCTGACAACAGCGGTGGTGCCCTCAACCAGGGTGACAACGGCTTCGAGTGCGACGGCGATGACGCTGCCACCAATGCCGCCAACGGTGGTATCGCCAGCAACCCCACCGTGTACAACGCCACGGTCATTTCCCGCACCCAGACCATCACCCAGGCGGACGAAGGCATCGAGGCGAAGGAGCGTACCGAGGGTACCGTCGTCAACTCCATCTTCACCCGCTTCCGTTCCGGCCTGAACCTGGCAGGTGCCACTGGTACCAACGCCACCGCAAAGTGGGAGGCTGGTCTGTTGAACGTGAAGAACTGCACCTTCGTTGATTGTGCACAGCCCCTGCGCATCAATGGTGTGAACACCACGAGCGGCAGCGCTTTTGATAAGTTCACCATCACCGATGGCAACGTCATCACGTCTTCCGCCATCATCGATTTCACCTACAGCATGACCCAGCCCGGCAACGTGCTCACCGACCGCGTGAATCCCGTGCCCTCCGCTGCCAACGCTGCCACCACCATCAGCGCTCCTGTTGACGGTTTCTTCACCGGCGCGAAGTACCGCGGTGCCTTCGCTCCTGGTGTGCAGCCCTGGACCAACGGTTGGACCCTCGCTGCCCAGATCGGCCTTGACGCTGCTGCTGCAGCAGGTTGCACCGGTGACCTCAACAAGGACGGCCTGATCAACGCCAGCGACTTCACCCTCTTCGTGAACGCCTTCGGCGGCAACTGCTTCTAAAGCATCCCTGGCAACGCCGGACCACGCACGATAGCCCGGTCGTGGTCTGGCAATGCCCACCAAAAAAACACAGAAAATGAAAACCAATTTCTTCAGAACCCTGCTGGCAGGCACCGCCCTCATCGGTGGCCTCACCGCCAGCGCACAAGGTCTGCAGGGCATCATCGTGGAGGAGTACCACACGGTGACGCAGGCGGACGCAGACTTCATCAATGGATTCGGTGGCGATTACGCCATCAACCCGGGATCGAAGGTGTACCGTATCTACGTGGATATGGCTCCGAACTACCGCTTCCTGAACGTATTCGGAAGCGTTGACACCTCCAACCCGGTCAACATCCAAACGTCCACCACGTTCTGGAACTCTCCCGGCCTCACGGGTGCTTCGGCTGATTTCGGGCCCGGCCAGACCCGTCGTCTGCCAGGTGGTAATGCGTTCGACAGCTACATCACCATCCACACCACGGGCAAGAGCGGCACCCCTGCCGTTTCCTGCTCGGGCGGTACCACGGCGACCACCCAGCAGGTGGGCATTCCCCGGAGCGCGGATGCTGATGGCAACCTCACCCTGTGCAATAACTATCCCGGCATCAGCGGAACGGACGGTCACATCACGAACCCTTTCGGTTCAGCTGTGCCCAACCTTACGACGAACCTGAGCGGCGCCATCGACTTCTCTGCTGTGGAGGCTGATGGCAGCCAGCTGACCTTCATCAACGACTCGTGGGCGACGCTGCCCGCCCAGACGGGTGTGGACCCGACCGGGGTCAACCGTGTGTTGATCGGCCAGTTCACCACCGATGGCACCTTCAGCTTCCAGCTGAACGTGGCGTTGAGCGATCCCAGCCAGAACATCGAGGAGTATGTGCACACCACCGCCGGCGCTGGCCAGCAGGTGAGCTCCTTCCTCACCTTCCCCCAGGCCTGCGTGGCTCCGGTGATCACCGGCATCACCAGCAACGGCCCCATCTGCTCTGCTGCCAACCTGCTGCTGAACGTGACGGCCACCGGTGATGCTCCCCTGAGCTATAGCTGGAGCGGCACCGGCACCTTCTCACCCAACGCGAACAGCGCCAACGTTTCTGTCAGCGGCGCCGCCACGGGCACCTACAGCGTTACCGTGAGCAATGCCTGCGGCAGCGACACCGAGACCATTGGCATAGTGGTGAACCAGTCCACCAGCAACACCACCACGCAGAGCGCGTGCGACAGCTTCACCTGGAGCGTGAACGGCACCACCTACACGCAGAG
>CAZLGY010000060.1:7573-17569 GCA_964559165.1 uncultured Chryseobacterium sp. | reverse complement strand
CCCCCTGCTTGAGCAGCACTACAGGGGTATCTCCTCCGGCCGTGAGCAGGTGGCGTTGACCTATCGTTCCGCGCTGACCGAGGCTCGCATGGCTGAATTGCTGCGTGCGAGCTGGGCGAGCGACCGCGCCGCACAGCACACCACCGTTGGCATCCACCGTGACGACCTGCTGTTCTCCCTCGATGGGGCCCCCCTTAAACGACGTGGTTCACAGGGGCAGCAGAAGACCTACCTCATCGCATTGAAGCTGGCCCAGTACGACCTTACGCAGGCGAGGTCCTCCCGTAAGCCGATCCTGATGCTTGATGATATCTTCGACAAGATAGACCCCCTGCGGATGCGCCATCTCCTGGGTCTTCTTCGCGAGCAACGGTTCGGGCAGGTGTTCATCACGGATACGGATGCCACACGGCTCCACGTGGCACTTGAAGGCACCGGTCTTGACGTGCGTTCCTTCAGTCTGTCACCGGTAAGCGACCTTCATCATGAAGAAACGGACCAACGAGCGCACGCTCAGTGACGCACTGGGTGATCTGGTGGATGCGTTCGGCATGCGTGAACGCATGGATGAACTGGATATCACCACGGCCTGGGACCATATCGTGGGCCCCATGGTGGCCCGACATACCGTGTCCGTGAAGTTGCGCGAAGGACGGCTGCGGATCAAGGTGGATTCGGCTCCGCTGCGGCATGAGCTCATGTACATGCGTGAGGCCTTGCGCGAAGTATTGAACAAGCGGGCCGGCAGGCCCGTGATCAGTGAGATCGTATTGGAATGAACAAGGCGGCACCCGGACCGGGCACCGCCTTGTCGCTGGATGGTCGCTGTTCAGAAGCGCTCGCGGCCGCTGAAGAAGAAATTGCCCTCGCCAGCGGCGTTCTCATCGCTGTCGCTGCCGTGAACGGCGTTCTTCGCCTTGCTCTCCGCAAAACGCTTGCGGATGGTGCCTTCCGCAGCCTGTGCGGGGTCCGTGGCACCGATCAGCTTGCGGAAGTCCTCCACCGCGTTGTCCTTCTCCAGGATCGCGGCGAAAATGGGTCCGCTTGCCATGTAGTCCACCAGCTCCCCGTAGAACGGGCGCTCCTTGTGCACTTCGTAGAACGTGCCCGCTTCTGCTGCGGATAGGTGGGTGTATTTCAAGGCCACGATACGATATCCGGCCGAGATGATCATGTCGATGATCTTGCCACCATGCCCTGCTGCCACCGCCTCGGGCTTGATCATTGTGAAGGTCCTGTTGCCTGCCATGTGTTGGATCGTTGAAAAAGCGGCGCAAAAGTAATGGCACTTCCGTATCTTCAACGTGCACCGGTGCGTTTCCTTCGCGGTATGGATGGCGTCCACCCCGTACCCAGAGGTGTGGTAACCATCGCAAAACCATGAGAACGACCCTATTGGTGTCAGCAGGTTTGTTGTTCCTTGCTTCCTGCGGAGGGGCCGGTGATGCCCCTGGAACGGAGGAGGAACGGACCCTTGTGATCGGCGATGGCACGTCCGCACAAGGCCACACGCTCTACCAGATGCCCACCCCGAACGAGCTGTTCGTGCTGGTGCGCGACATGGCGGGAGAGGGGCATCGCAAACTGCTCAATCCGGCCGCGAACGTGGACAAGTATGCCACCAGGTCGGCCCGTGCCCTGAACTTCGGTGTCTATTCCACCGACCTGATCTATGCAAGCTACTTCAAGCTGAACGTGGAGGTGGCGAGATACTACATCACCACCAAGAAGCTGGCCTCGGGGCTCGGCCTTTCGTCGGCGTTCACCGATGCCGATTTCGTCAGGCTGGAGAGCAACCTTACGCGCGGCGATTCCCTCGAGGTGATCAGTAACGAGGCCTACCAACGGGCCTATGAGAAACTCCAGAGCGAGGATATGGGCCCCACGCTCAGTCTCGTACTTGCCGGCGGCTGGGTGGAGAGCATGTACCTCGTTGTGCGGCAGATCGAGGCGTTCGGTGAAAGTCCGGCATTGTTGGCCCGTGTGGCCGAACAAAAGGTGACACTCGAGCATCTCGTATCCCTGATGCAACCCTATACCACGGAGCCCGAGGTAGCCGCCATACACAAGGAGCTGAAGTCTGTGCTGGACATTTATGACCTCGTGAACATGAAACGGGTGCCCCACCGGTCCACCAACGTGTCCGGGCGCATGGTGCTGGGTGACGATGTGGTGATCGACCTTACAGCGGACAAATACGCTGAACTGGTGAAGGCCGTCGATGCGCTGCGCGCCCGTATTACCACGCCCGAGGACCGGAACAACGCTTGATCCAACCCATGCAACGCCACATCATGTTTCGCAAGGAATCATTCGCCATCGCATTACTCTGCCTTCCGGTATCCCTGATGGCTCAAAACCCCTGCACCGACTTCCACAAGTTCAATTGTGACCGCTCCTCTGACAAGCGCTTCTCCTTGAACGGTCAGAGTAAGAGCGCTTCTGTTCAGGTGGGGCAGGAAACGGAATTGAACATCATCATCTACCGCGGCCAGGACTACCGCATCTCCATTTGCCACGACGAGAAGGTGCTTGGGGATCAACTTGCCGTACGCCTTGTTGAAAAGGTGCGCTCACCCAAGGGCCAGCCGGGTGCCGACGGGCGTACCGAGTACGAGGAGAGCGAGAAGGTGCTGTGGGACAATACGGAGCACGAAATGGCCCATGAAGTGGAGTTCTCCAGCACCTCCACCAAGCGGATCGCCGTGGAGATCGTAGCGCCCGGAGTACCGGAGGACCCCAAGGACAAGGGCAAGGTGCTCGACATCGGCTGTGTCGGTATCCTTATCGAACACATGCCCACGCCGCAGACGGGCTTCTGATCGGGCATCCTTCCCGCACATGGCTTTCATCGACCGGTCCTCTGCAGCGCTGGAGGCACTGCGTAAGCAGCTCGCCACCCCCAGGCGCTGCGTGGTCGTCACTCACCAGAACCCCGACGGTGATGCGCTTGGTTCGGCATTGGCCACGGCAGGCCTCCTGCGGGCGAACGGCCACCAGGTGCAGGTCCTGGCCCCCGATCCTTCCCCACTGTTCCTTGGGTTCCTTCCCGGCGTGCAGCAGGTGATCGATCACCGGCACAACGCGCTGCAGTGTGAGCGTGCCATTGCCGGAGCGGATGTCCTCTTCATCGTGGACCTCAACCGGCTGGACAGGACAGGCGGCATGGAGCAGGCCATACGCGCATCATCGGCGCCGCGCATCCTTATCGACCACCACCAGGGTCCCGAGGATGCGTTCACGGTGGCTTTTTCCGATACCGCATCCTGTGCCACTTGTGCGATGGTCGCTGACATCGCCCGTGCGCTCGGCTGGGAGCAGCTGGTCGACAAGGATATCGCCACCTGTCTCTACACGGGGCTGGTCACCGATACAGGTTCCTTCCGCTTCCGCAGCACCGACGGCCATACCATGCGCACGGCGGGGTGGCTGATGGACATTGGTGTCGACATCGAACAGGTGCACCAGGCCATCCACGATGACAACACGGCATCCAGGCTCCGGTTGCTCGGGTTCCTGCTGTCACAGCGAATGATCGTTCTGGAGCAGGAGCGGACCGTGCTGCTCACCCTTTCCAAGGAGGATCTTGCGGGCCACCAGCACCAGCAGGGCGATACGGAGGGCTTTGTCAACTACGGCATGTCCATCCGGGGCATGCGTCTTTCGGCCTTTTTCCTGGAGCGCGCAGACGGTGTGAAGTTGAGCCTTCGCTCCAAGGGTTCGCTCCATGTGGATCGCTTCCTGCGAGAGCACTTCGATGGGGGGGGGCATGTGAATGCCGCCGGAGGTCGGTTCAACGGCTCTCTCGACCAGGCGGTCGAACGGTTCCGAAAGCTGCTCCCTGAGTTGCTTGCAACCCATCCAGCATGAGGCGACTTCCCCTCATCGCCTTGCTCGTGTGCGTTTCCTGTGGCGACAGGCAGGGAAAATTGTCGACCAAGCACCTTGGAACACCAGGGCAGGAGGAGCTCATCCGGGATAACCGGGATGCGGTGAAGGAGGAGGAGCGGCAGATCGACCGGTATGTACGCCGGTCTGGCTTACCCTTCCAACGTTCTGCCCGCGGTATCAGGTATGTGGTCCTTCGGGATGTCCCCGGCCCAACGGTGCGGGCGGAGGAGTGGGTAACCCTGCATTACCGGGTTGAACTGATGAACGGGGATACCGCCTACTCGACCCTCGCGACAGGGCCCGAGTCGTTCCGGGTGGAACACGATGATGTGGAAAGCGGCCTGCACGAGGCGGTCCAACTCCTCAGTGCGGGGGACAGCGCAGTGATCATCCTGCCTTCCTTCCGGGCCCATGGCATTGCAGGCGACCGTGACCGCATTCCCATGCGAAGCACGGTTGTCTACCGGGTCGGTGTGGTCAAGGCCGGCCCAGGGCGATGAAAGCCGCTGTTGTCTGGTCGCTCATTGTGCTGGTGGCATGCGCCACAGGCCCACACCCGGGATACAAGGAGGTGGTGGAGGGCGTGCACATGCGGTTGCACGCATTGGGCGATGGCACTGCCATTGCGGCTGACGAGGATAGCCTGCTGCTGCGCATC
This sequence comes from uncultured Chryseobacterium sp., assembly GCA_964559165.1. Lineage (GTDB taxonomy): Bacteria > Bacteroidota > Bacteroidia > Flavobacteriales_F > PHOS-HE28 > PHOS-HE28. The sequence goes on along the minus strand of CAZLGY010000060.1, from coordinate 13,020 downwards.
CATATCGCGCCATATGGCGGCGCGGCCGGACCAACTTTTACCGGCGACCGGTCGTTCTTGGCACGCGACCTGCGGAAGGGAGCCCTCGCGCCGGTGCTGGAGCGATCGCATGAGGGGGACAGCATGAGCATCATCGCACCCGCCGGAGCATTCCCGTGGGAGTGGCTCACCGCTGATGACGGTCCGCCCATGGATGGCTCGGTCACCATGCTGGTGGGGCTCCGTTTGCTGGATATCATCACACCAAGCGAAATGCAGCTGCGGCGAACTTCCCGGTTGGAAGATGATCCCCTGTCCGTGGAGCAGCGCACCATTTCGCAATGGCTGGGTGATGCGCGGGCTTCAGGCTTCCTGCGCTGGGGCACAAGCATGGTCTACTATCGGGTGGACCGGCCTCCCGTCACTGAGCGAACGGTGCGATCCGGTGATCTGGTACGCCTGAACTGCCAGGGGAGCAGGTTGGCGGATGGTGTTGTGGTGGACGATACCGATCGGCATGGTGGCTACTATGGTTGGCGCTATGGCGATGCGGGCCAGGTGATACCCGGGCTGGAGTTGGCCGTGCGGTTGTTCGGTCATGGTGGCTCCGGTTATATCCTGGTGCCTTCACAGCTCGCTTTCGGTGCGGATGGTGTCGATGGGTCGGTGCCACCGCAGTGCCCGCTTCTTTACCACGTGCGCTCAGTCACCATCATTCCCGCGGATGCGTAACAGCACAAGCGGGTGAACCACCTCGATCGCGTGGCACCCTGAAGCCTCCCGCGCGATCAACGGTGGTCGCGTGAGCGAAGCCAGCACAACCTTCCCCCAACGGATCCCGTAGAAGGGGGCCATGCGTGCCCCCCTGATAGCCACCATCGCTTGCATGCTGGTGCTGCGGCTACCGGCCCAGTATCAATTGGGCAGCGGGTTGGGCAACTATGCCGGCACCGACGCGATCACCCTCAATCCCGCACGCGGAGCCACACAGTGGCCTTACGCTGATGTACGGATGCTTGGAGCGGATGTGTATGGCTGGAACGATCTCGTGAGCGTGACCCTCAACGATCGCTCGCTTGCCGGTGAGGTGCGCAATGGGGTGAGGGGAGGGGTGCTCGGGGAAGCATTCGCGCGTGAGCAGCTTTCGCCAAGGGACAAGAAGGCCACCGTACAGGTGGGTGTGCAAGGTCCCGGGGTATCGATGGTCCTCGGTCGGGGCGCACTTGCTTTCGGCATCCGTTCCCGTGCCATGGCAGGAATAAGTGCGGTGGCGGCGCCTTTGGGCAGGCACATCTACCACGGACTTGGTTTCAATGAGCAGCGCAACGTGCAATTGGACCTGGCCGGTCCCCGGATGGTGTCGGCCGCCTGGAGCGAAGCTTCCGTGTCCTATGCCCACCTTGTCATGGCACGCGACTTCAACCTGCTGTCGTTCGGGGCCACTGTCCGGTATATGGTTGGGCATGCCGCGGCTTCGCTCAACCTGAACGAACTGTCCTATACCAGTACCGCAACATCAGGGCTCGAGGTTCATCGTGTGAGCGGTTCGTATGGCATCGCGATGCCGGATGCGGTCGCTGGCAGCGGCGTAGGGGGGGATGTCGGCATGGTGTACGAACGCACCGTGGACGAGGCGGATGGCTACATGCCGCACCGCAGCGGTCGTGGCTGTACCCCGTTGGCGTACCAATACCGGATAGGCTTGTCCCTGCTTGATCTGGGGGGTATGCATTTCGACGGGGCCACTGCAGGCACGTTCGACCATGGCGCCCTATCCCTGGAGAACTACAACCGGACCGGCGTGAACGATGTGGAAGGCCTGGACAGCTTGCTGAACGCGGTGACCGGGCATCGACCTGGCAGGGGTCTGTGGGTGGGTGCCCCAACAGCGTTCGCGGTCCAGTACGATCAGCGCGTTGCACATCAGGTCTATGTGGCGTTCGCAGGTGTGCAGCAACTAAGCTCCCCGGATGGGACGCGGCTGAGGGCGGCCAATGTGATGGCCTTTGTTCCGCGCTTGGAAACACGCTATGTGGAACTGGCGGTGCCTGTGAGCGTGCGGGAATACGACCTGCGCCGTCCGGGTATCGGAGCCAGTCTTCGGCTGAACGGGATCTCCATCGGCAGCGACGATCTCCTGCCGCTGCTCGGTTCCAAGGACATCCGTTCCGTGGATGTCCACTTCCGCGTGAAGTGGCTTTTCCATCGGAGCCCCTTCTGCAAAGGCAGGCGCCCGGGAAGTGAGCGCCGGGCACCCGGTTCACCCGGTTCCATGCCCTGTGCAACACCGGGTTCACGAGGCAGATAGCACGAACACGGCCGGGCGCTTCCCCAAGGTGGGGCGATCGCGGCGCCATGCCCCGATGGTGCGGGTATGTACACTGCCACCGGGCTGCGTGACGTCCACGGCGATCGTCAACAGAAGACGCTCATCACACTGCTCTAACAGGTCGGCCAACAGGGCCTCATTGCGATAGGGCGTTTCCATGAACAAGTGGGCACCCCCGGTGCGGGTCGCTTCCGTGGCGATGCGTCGTATGCCCTGTTTGCGTTCATGGGCAGCGCGGGGCAGGTAGCCGTGGAAACTGAACCGCTGACCATTGGCGCCGGAAGCAGCGAGCGCAAGCATCATGGAATTGGGACCGATGTGCGGGACCACCTCGATGCCGAGCTCATGTGCCGCACGCACCAACAGCGCACCGGGATCGGCGATGCCCGGCATGCCGGCTTCGCTCATGACGCCTGCGTTCCGACCCGCGAGCAGAGGGCGCAACAGGGCGCGTGCCTCGTTGATGGTGCTATCCTGGTCGAACCGGTGCATCTCCATGCGGGGAAGGTCCACTGCGGGTAGCATGCGGCGAAGGGACTGGCGCGCGCTTCGTTCGTTCTCCACGAACCAGAGGTCGATCCCGGCGGCCACCGCGATGTTCTCCGGTGGCAACTGCTCGATGCCGCCACCCTCCCCAAGCCACACCGGCAGGAGATGCAGCTTACCGGTGTCCATCGGTTTCATCCAGGAAGTGGTTGATGGCGGCATCCAGTTGCTCGAAGACGGCATCGAAGCCATCGTCCCCTCCGAAGTAAGGGTCGGGCACATCAACGACGGTGCGTGATGGCAGCACATCCATCATCAGGCGCACTTTCGAGCGATGGACCGGTTCCCTGGCAAGCGCAAGAACGTTGGCCAGGTTGCTCCGGTCCATGACGAAGATGTGATCGAACGCAGCAAGGTCGGCTGACCTGAACTGGCGGCCCCGCAGGTCACGGATGTCCATTCCCCGACGGCGCATGGCCGCCTGGGCGCGCGGGTCGGGCGCTTCTCCCACATGGTTGTCGCTGGTGCCTGCCGAGTCCGTATGAACAACACGACCGCGTTCGGCAGCGCGTGTTCGCAGGATGCCTTCAGCCATGGGTGAGCGGCAGATGTTCCCCAGGCAGACCATCAGGACCTTCATGCTGCGAAGGTCGTGAATGCGGAGGCCCCCACGATGTGGAGGCCTCCTTCGATCGCCGTTCACGAAAGGTCAGTGTATGCTCAGCTTCTTCTCCAGGTCCTCCAGGTATCCGCGGAACTGTTTGTCGGTCTCCTGCAGGTTGTTCACCGTGCGGCAGGCGTGCAGCACCGTGGCGTGGTCCTTCCCACCGCAGTGCGCACCGATGCTGGCAAGCGAACTCTTGGTCATGCGCTTGGCGAAGTACATCGCGATCTGGCGCGCCTGCACGACCTCACGCTTCCGGGTCTTGCTCTTCAACAGCTCGATCGGCAGGTCGAAGTAGTCGCAAACCACTTTCTGGATGTAGTCGATACTGACCTCGCGGGCCGTGTTCTTCACGAACTTGTCGATCATCTGCTTCGCGAGATCGAGCGTGACGGCTTTCTTGTTCAGTGAACTTTGGGCGATCAGGCTGATCATCGCACCCTCGAGTTCGCGGATGTTGGTGGTGATGCTGTACGCCAGGTACTCCACCACCTCCTTGGGCAGGTCGATGCCTTCCGCGTACATCTTCTTTTCAAGGATGGCGATGCGCGTCTCCAGGCCGGGCGTCTGAAGGTCGGCGCTGAGGCCCCACTTGAAGCGGGAAAGCAGGCGTTGCTCCATGCCGGCCATCTCCACGGGAGCCTTGTCACTGGTGATCACCAACTGGCGGCCTGATTGGTGGAGGTGGTTGAAGATGTGGAAGAACACATCCTGCGTTTTCTCCTTGCCTGCAAGGAACTGCACATCGTCGATGATGAGCACATCCATCATCTGGTAGAACTGCTGGAAGTCACCCACGGTGTTGTTCTTCACCGCTTCGATGAATTGCTGGGTGAACTTTTCGGCAGGTACGTAGAGGATGGTCTTGTCCGGATGATTGCGCTTGATCTCGATGCCGATCGCATGCGCCAGATGTGTCTTGCCCAACCCCACACCACCGTAGATCAGCAACGGATTGAAAGCGGTGCCTCCGGGCTTCTGCGCCACGGCATATCCGGCACTACGGGCCAATCGGTTGCAATCCCCCTCGATGAAATTGTCGAAGGAATAGTTGGCGTTGAGATGGCTTTCGACCTTGATCTTGCGCAGGCCGGGAATGATGAACGGGTTCTTGATGGGGCTGTTGGCCACATCGATGGGCAGTGAAACGGGAGGGTTCTTCACCTCGCGCGCATTGCTGGTGGGAACCTTCACCGTGTACGGGTTGGCGCTCTGGAAGCCGTTCTCCATGATGATGGAGTATTCCAACCGACCATCGGCGCCAAGTTCCTTCTTGATGATCTTCTTCAACAATCCGACGTAGTGCTCCTCCAGCCATTCATAGAAGAACTGCGAGGGTACTTGGATCGTCAGGACATGCTCTTCGAGCTTCAGCGCCTTGATCGGCTCGAACCAGGTCTTGAAGCTTTGCTGGCTTACGTTATCCCGGATCACCTCCAAGCACCGCCCCCAGGTCTTCTCGTGGTCTTTCTTCATGGATCGGTCAGCGGGTTATGGTTGGTCCTGATTGGTGGCCTTCGTTCGATCATCCGGCAGCGGGGCTTCATGCCGGATGGTTGTACGGAGGGGTGGCAAATATGGACACAAAGAAGTGAAGAAAAAAAGTTGGAGTGAACTTGCGCATAACAAAAAATTTACTTGCATCCCCGATCTGTCCTGGTTGTTCCAATCCCTTGCCCTGCTTGGGTCCTGTTGTGTCGTCCTCCTTGCGTGTCAGGAGCTGCGTTGCCATGGCCGATGTGCCATTGGAGGGGTGTGGCGGTGTGCGTTGAAGGTTCCCGGCAAGCCCCTTGGAAAGCTGTCCAAGTTACGGCAGGCCATACCCTCTGCGCAAATGTCCGGCGTTCCCGGTCCGCGCTTAATTTGACCCCATGTACTCACACACGACCAACCTGCGGGTCCGATATGGGGAAACCGACCGCATGGGCTATGTCTACTATGGCAACTACGCCGAATACCTTGAGGTGGGAAGAGTGGAGGCGCTGCGCG